>JAIOPF010000095.1 GCA_021414045.1 Deltaproteobacteria bacterium
GATGCGCGACTGCAGGTCCTTGAGCTCTTTATAAATCTTTTCTTGGGTGCCATTTTTGGTGGATTGTTTGGCGCCTAATTCCTTCTCGATGACCCGGAGATGTTTCCCCAGATCCTTTTCGAGGTGGCCCAAGCGTTTCGCCAGTGAACGAATCAGCTTTTCCAGCTCGCGCTCGGCGGCTGCGTGGTTGGCCGCGTTCGGCAGGTAATAAAGGTTGTCGGCGGATTCGGCGGATTTCATGAAAGGGAGGCCTCCTCCTGCAGGCGAACCTCGCGGAGCCGCTCGGCTCCCACGAATTCGAGCAGGGTTTCATTGCAGCTGTAGCGCGGGACGAAGCCCATGACTTTTTCGGCGCGGTCGGTGGCGACCACGCAGCTGTATTTCAGATATTCGAGATGGGTCGCGGGCGCCGGAGAAATGTCGAGGAACCACAGCAATTGAACCAGGGATTTCAATCCCATCAGGCTCAAGGGGACGTCGATCTTTCCCAAAAGCTTGATCGCCCGCGAAAGCGGCAGGATTCCCTTGCTGGCGATATTGAAGATCCCGGGATAATCCTTGAGGATGACCGCTTGAAAGGCCCGGAGCAGGTCCACCTCGTGGAGGAATTGCACCAAGGGGTCGAATCCCAGGACGGTGGGGACGAGAAGTCGGGAGAGGTAGAGTGTTTTATAGCTCTGAATCGTCGGTCCAAGAATCGTCGCCGGCCTGAGGATGGTCACCGTGCTCTGCGGGTATTTTTGGGCATACTTGAGGAATTGCTTTTCGGCATCGATCTTGTCGGCGATGAATCTGGACTTCAAGCCTCCCCGCGGAGGCTGGTTTTCGGTGATATAGGCTGGATTGTCGGGGAAGGCGCCGTAAACGTCGGCGGTCGAGGCGAGGATCATCTTGCGCACTTTAGCCTCGGCTGCGGCATTGCAGACGTACATGCTGCCCACCGAAAGTAGCTCGTGGGCCCAGGCGACATTGCGCGGTGGTGTGATGGGAAGCGCCGTGTGGATGAGTGTGTCGACTTTCTCTTCCGCCAGGATGTCGTAGAGCTTCACGTCGGCCAGATTTTCGGTGAGGTCGACGCGGTAGTATTTCGTCTTCTTCAGCTGGGTTTTGGGCTTTTTGTAATCCAGGAAAATCACTTTGGGGAAAATTGGCGAATTTTCCAGCCAATGCAAAAGGGCTTGGCCCTTGAATCCGCTGCCGGTCAGGGCGATCGTCGGATATTGTGTCTTTGGAGTAGATTTTCTGGCCTTCGGCGAGGCCTTGGTGCGCGCCATTATTTTGAAGATAGCATGGAAGAAACTGGAATGAAAAATCAAATGTGCGCGGAGGGCAATGCTTAGGGCATTTTTTCTTTCCTTCGGAACTCGCCGGGATTTGAATCGCCATCATCCTTGAGTGCAGTGGTCCATGATCGCAAATGGCGATATTTATGGAAGGCTCAGACAGCCGAAGGAAAGAAAAAATGCCCTAAGCATTGCCCTAAGAAGGTTAAGGGAGGGGAAATAGAAGAAATGGGGAATTATACTCGGACGGCGTTGGAGGGAACACTTTGCGTGAAGGCCTGGGCGACACGGAAACTGTTCGCGAAGCCGAGGACTTTGGGGACGTAATCTTGAGTCTCGCGGAAGGGGGGGACTCCGCCGAATTTGGAGACGTTGCCCGGACCGGCGTTGTAGGCGGCCACCGCGAAGTCGACCCGGCCGTTGAACTTGTCGAGCATCTGTCGCAGGTACTTGGAACCGCCGTCGATGTTTTGTCCGGCGTCGAAAGCGTTGTTGATGCCCATGCCCGCGGCGGTGGCCGGCATGAGTTGCATCAGGCCCATGGCGCCGCAATGGCTGACCGCCCGGGAATTTCCGCGGGATTCTTGCCAGATCACGCCGGCGATCAGCTCGGGCGGAAGGCCGTAGCGTTCGGCGGCGGCGCGGATATGGGGTTCGTATTCTTTGACCCGGTCCAGCATGCGGTCGCTGGCCGCGCCGGTATTGGGCACGTTGACCGCCGCGGTGGAAAGGGGCGCCGAACTAGTCGCTTCCGGAGCCGAAGGGGCGTCGCTGGGACGGACCCCGTAGGGTGTCTCACCCGATTTTTTGGCCAGGCCTTTGGTTTCGGCCGGCTTGGAATCTTTTGAAGAAGTCTCGGGAGGCAGGGGGTCTTTGGAAGCCTTGGGGGCCTTGGAATCGGTCGTCGAGGCGG
This sequence comes from Deltaproteobacteria bacterium, assembly GCA_021414045.1. Classification (GTDB taxonomy): domain Bacteria; phylum UBA10199; class UBA10199; order DSSB01; family DSSB01; genus DSSB01. The sequence continues at coordinate 2,197 of JAIOPF010000095.1, forward strand.
TATCCAGGCTTTTGGAGAAATTTCGCGCCTCATCATACATCTTACGGTACTCGATGTACTTATTCTTGAAGAAGGGGCGAGATTTACTTGTAGAAACAGATGAGGTCATTGGTTTTATTATCTATTTTCTAGCGGTGCCGTCAAGGGCGCCGACCGCCTGTCCTTGTCTTTACTTATCGGTGTCCCTGTATCCAGGAATTGCGTCCTAAGAGCTTATTTTTCAAAGGGAATGGAAGACCGTTTTACGACGCGGTGCAAAAATTCCATCAGGACCCTTGTCCGACCCCCGAGATGAGGCTAGGATGAAAAAATGAACGCTTGCCCAAGGAGGCGGGCCGCTTTACGATAAGCATATGATCTTTCTGAGAAATTATTACGTCAACACCTCGGCGAAGATCGACGTCTTGCTCATCACCCACGACGTGAAACGGGCGGTGCGGGAGTCGGGAATCCCAAGCGGAGTGGTGACGGTTTTGGTTCCGGGGGCGACGGCTGCCGTGGTACTTCTGGAGAATGATCCCAAAATCCACGAGGACCTCAAAAAGTGGGTGGAGACCCAGGTTCCCGCGGACACCGGTCCCAGACCCAGCCGTCGTTCGGGGAGTGGAAGAAACGACGCCCATCTTAGGGCCGCTATTCTCGGGGTGAGCGTGGGGATTCCCTTGATGGACGGAAAACTCATGCTGGGGGCTTGGCAAGAAGTGGTGCTTTACGATTTTGACGATAGTAAGGTAGGGCGTCGTGAGATCACGATACAGATTGTCGGAGAAGGAGCCGCGAAATAGTTTGGACCTATGGTAGACCACCGTAAAATCCGCAGCCTAAGAAATCTCCTCGGAGGTTTCAAAAAATCCGACTTTTCCTCACTGAGCCAGTTCCTGCATTCGCCTTTCTTCGGCTGGTTCGTCTTCGTGATCCTCGTCTTCGCGATCTCGCTCCTCCTGTCTTTTCACGTCGATTATTTGCCCCCGAATATGAAAGTAGGGCGGGTCGCCCCCAAGGACATCAAGGCCGACCAAAATTTCGAGATCGTGGACGAGCGGGCCACCGAGATCAACCGCCAGGAGGCGATGAAGTCCGTCGCCCCGGTCTTCGATTTCGACGAGAACATCCTGACCGAGGTGGACCAGAATATCCACGACGCCTTTCAGCAATCCCGCGATGCCATACAAAAACTGGGCGACATCGACGTCTGGGATTGCAGCCCACCGAGGACCAAGTCCGCAGCTTGATGCAAGACGAGTTTTCGCTGGATACCGAGTTCACCCTGCGCAACTTGATTCGGCAATCGATGTCGCAGATGGTGGTTGCGAGCCGCAACGATTTGAACGGCGCCGAAGATGCGGGGATGACCCTGCGCTACGTCCAAAAACAGAAGAACGCCAGCGAGGACGAAGCCCAATTGAAGGATCTTTCGTCGGTGAAAACCGTCGACGCGGTGCAGACGGCTCTGCTGGACCGCGCGAAACAAAGCCCGAAGGACAAGGGCAAGGCCATCCAACCTTCCCAAGTGCTTGAGATCGCCAGCCGCCTGGTCCGCCCCAACCTGAGCTACGACGCCGTCGAGACCGAGTTGCGGCGTGCCCGGGCCATGAGCAATGTTCGTAACGTCATCATCAAAGTCCAAGCCGGAGAGTCGATCATCCGAAGCGGAGACCGCTACGAGCCCCATCACATCGTGATCCTGGAGGGAATCCGCAGGGTCAAGAGCGATACCAGCTTCGCGATCAAGTTCCTCGGAACGGCGCTTTTCGTGTCGATACTCCTTTTAATCACCTACGCCTTTTCCAAGCGCTTCATCCGTAAATTCAACCCCACGCGCGAGGATCTTTATTTCCTCGGGGGAGTGCTCATCCTTCTATTGCTCAGCGTGCGCATCGCCGCGGGGCTTTCCTCGGCCTTCCGCGATCTCCTGCCCTTCGACGTCTCGGTGCAGGCGCTTTACTATGCGATTCCCGTTGCCGCGGGAGCGATGCTGACTCGCTACATCCTGAATTCGGAAATTTCCCTCGTCTTCGCCATCGTCGCGAGCGCGTTGACGGGCATGTTCCTCGAGGGCGACCTCGATCTTTCCATCTATTTCTTGATCTCTAGCATCGTCGCCGCCTCGGCCATCGCCCACGTCGAACGGCGCAGCGCGGTGTTGCGGGCGGGAGTGATGGTGGGGCTGGTGAACGCGGCGGTGGTCTTGGCCATCAAGCTCGTCACGGTGGTCAGCGTCAACAATGTGCTCAGCCTCCCCAACGTCTTCATGAACATGGGGCTGGCCTTCACCGGCGGATTGCTGGCAGCGGTCTCGACCTGGCCCGCGAGTACAAGCTGCCGAAACGCATCGCGGATTTCATTCCCAAGCACCAAGGCACCA
>JAIOPF010000096.1 GCA_021414045.1 Deltaproteobacteria bacterium
CGACCTGCTCGTCGAGCTCAAGAAAATTCGGCCGCAGACGCTAGCGGTGGTGATGACGGCCTACGCTTCGATCGAGAATGCGGTTTCCGTGGTGAAGGAGGGAGCCTTCGATTATTTGGCGAAGCCCTTCACTAACGCGCAACTCGGCCACCTGTTGAACAAGGTTCGGATGCTGGTGGAGCTGCGTCGCGAGAACGAGCAGCTGCGCAGCCAGGGGCGACGCCACGATTTCTTCCTCGGCTTCACCTCTCCCGCCAACCGGCGCTTGGAAGAGTTCGTTCGCAAGGTGGCCCCTTCCGAGGCGACGATCTTGCTTACCGGAGAAAGCGGGACGGGGAAGAGCGAGCTCGCGCGCCTGATTCACGAGCGTTCACCGCGCGCCGGCAAGCCCTTTGTCACCGTCTACTGCACGACCCTCACCGAATCCCTTTTGGAAGCGGAGCTTTTCGGCCACGTGAAGGGCTCTTTCACAGGGGCGGTTCAGGACCGCGCCGGGAAGATCGAGGCGGCGGAAGGCGGGACCTTGTTCCTGGACGAGATCGGCGATCTGTCGCCCAACGCCCAGGCGAAGTTGCTGCGTTTCCTGCAGGATCGCGTGATCGAACGCGTGGGCGCTCACCAAGAAATTTCGGTCAACGCCCGGATCATCGCGGCCACCAACAAGAACTTGGCCGAAGCCGTCGAGTCGGGCGCCTTCCGCGAGGATCTTTACTATCGGCTGAATATTTTCGAATGTCCGCTGGTGGCCCTCCGGCATCGTAGGGAGGACGTCCCTGTCCTGCTCGAGCAATTGCTCGAAGAATTCCGGATTCGGGCCGGGCTGAAAGAAAAGCCAAAGCTGGATGAAAAAGTCCGGAAGGCCCTCTTGGAATATGCTTGGCCCGGGAATATCCGGGAATTGCGAAATGTCGTCGAGCGCCTGGTCTTGCTTTCCTCCGGCCGCGAGGTTCGATGGGAAGACTTGCCCGAATCGATTTTGCATGTCGGCACGGGGCCCGTTCCCAAGGGTTCCGCCTTGGTTTCTTTGGAGGAACTCGAAAAGAACCACATTCAATTCATTTTGTCCCAGGAGAAAAACCTCGAAAAAGCCTCCGAAATCCTCGGTATCACCCCCGTCACGCTGTGGCGAAAGCGCAAGCAATACGGGCTGAATTGAGTGCTTGATCAAAATCCCCGGCTTTCCTATAGCCTTTTCCCGCGTGTTCCAGCGTTACCAAAACATTCATTTCGTCGGCATCGGCGGCATCGGCATGTCCGGAATCGCCGAGGTCTTGATCAATCTCGGTTACCGCATTTCGGGATCCGACCAAAAGCGCAGCCCCATCACCGCTAGGCTCAAGAAAAAAGGCGCGCGCATCTATTACGGCCACAAATCCTCGCACGTCGAGGGGGCCCACGTCGTCGTTATCTCCTCGGCCGTTCGGCCCACCAATCCCGAGGTCGTCGCTGCGAAGAAGTCGGGAGTTCCGGTGATTCCCCGGGCCGAGATGTTGGCCGAGTTGATGCGCCTCAAATATGGCATCGCCGTCGCCGGCTCCCATGGCAAGACGACGACGACCTCCCTCGTCGGCCAGATACTCACCGGCGCGGGCTTGGATCCCACGATGGTGATCGGCGGGCGCGTCAACAGCCTGCGTAGCAACGCCAAATTGGGCAAGGGCCAGTTCTTGGTGGCCGAGGCCGACGAATCCGACGGATCCTTCCTAAAGCTCAACCCGACCATCGCCGTGATCACCAACATCGATCCCGAGCACATGGAGCACTACAAGGATTTCGAGGCCCTGAAAGAGACCTTCGTCGAGTTCGCGAACAAGGTGCCCTTCTACGGCACCATCGTCGCTTGCGCGGATCATCCCACCGTTCAAGAGTTGATTCCGCGCTTTCAGCGCAAGGTCGTCACCTACGGACTGGATCAGCCCGCGGACTACAGTGCCGAGAAAATCCAGCAAGAGGGCTTGAGACAGCGTTTTCAAGTTTTTTTTCGCAAGGAAAAATTGGGCGAGGTGGTATTGCAGTCTCCCGGGAGGCACAGCGTCGCCAACGCTCTCGCGGCCATCGCCGCCGCTCGGGAGCTGGACGTTCCCTTTCGCAAGATCGCGGCGGCCCTCAAGGCCTTCCGCGGCATCGGTCGCCGCTTCCAGGTCTTGTGCGACGATGGCATCACGGTGATCGACGATTACGGCCATCATCCCGTCGAGATTCGAGCCACCTTGGGCGCCTTGAGGCAAGCTTTTCCGGAGCGCCGTCTCGTGGTCTTGTTCCAGCCTCACCGTTTTTCCCGGACTCGCGATCTCTTCCATGACTTCACCCAGGCCTTCGGAGATGCCGATCGCGTGTTTCTCACAGAGATTTACGCGGCCGGCGAGGACCCCATTATCGGGGTTTCTTCCCGCGCCCTTTGCGACGCCATGAACCAAGAGAAGGTCGCCTACCACGCCGACAAGAAAACTTTGTTTTCGGCGGTTCTCGAGCAATGCCAGCCCAGCGACGTCCTGCTGACGTTGGGCGCCGGCGACATCACCAAATTGGGTCACGATCTGGCGAAGGCCCTCAAGAAAAATAAAAAAAGGGCGACGGTAGCTCCGTCTTAGGGAAGCCACGTCAGGACGTGGACGAAGGCCGAAACTTGGCTGCCGTCGATGGCCACCAGGTCCGGATGCGAGTCTCCGTCGAGTTTCCCCACGGCAAGAGCCCGCGGCTGTTTCACGCTCTTGAAGGGCAGCAAGGGCGCGAAGGTTCCATTCCCATTGCCGCGCAGCACGGCGAGGGTCTTCTCGGATTGATTGCCCACCGCCAGATCCGTTTTTCCGTCGAGATCGAAATCGACGCTGACGATGGCCTGGGGATTTTCTCCCGCTGGGAAGGATCCGCGTGAGACGAACTGGCGATTGCCGTCGTTACGAAAGGACACGAGCTTGTCGTTACCCGGTGCCAAGGCGAGGAGATCGAGATCGCCGTCGTTGTCCGTGTCGGTGGTGACGATTCCGTTGGGAGCGTCGCCGTTGCCGAGCACGAAGCTCAGGGTGTTCAGAAAATTCCTCGAGCCCCTGTTTTCAAGGACGACGATCTTGTTGGAAATGGAGCCGGAGACGACGATGTCCGGTTTTCCGTCGCCGGTCAGGTCTCCCAAGCTCAATGCGCTCAGGCCGTTTCCGTCCGGTGCTGCGGAAAAGGTGGAACTCGCCACTTGTCCCGGTGTTTGCCCGAAATCCCAAAGCACCGTCACGTCGTTCGAGGCGCTGTTGGCGGTGACGAGGTCGATTTTCCCGTTGCCGTCGAGATCCAGCGCCGCGATGGCCACCGGGTGGTCGCCCGTCGGGAGCGTGCGCACGCTGAGGCTTTGGTCGGCGACGTTGAAATAGACGGTGACATTGCCGGAACCCGCATTGGCCACCGCGATATCCGGCCGCCCGTTTCCATTGAAATCTCCCACCGTCATCGCGCCGGGGTTTTGGCCGACGTCCAAGGTGCTGCGCGGAGTGAAGTTGCCGTTGCCGTCGCCCGGGCGGATGCGTAATTTATTTTCCGCGAGATCCGTCAAAAGCAGGTCCAGTTTCCCGTCGAGATCGAAGTCGACCAAGGCCACGGCTCCGGGATTGGTTCCAAGTTCGAAGAAGTTTTGGCCGGGGGAAAGGCAGATCTCGCCGAAATCCTCGATGCCGTTGCCGCAGGCGGGCAAGCGGCAATCCGCTTCGCAGCCGTCTCCGTCGACGTGGTTGCCGTCATCGCAGGACTCGTTCGCTTCGAGGGCGCCGTTGCCGCAGATGGAAGGGGGTATAGGCGCGGGATTCACGCCGCTCGAAGCGGGGAGGCTGCAGTCGGCTTCGCAACCGTCGCCCGAGATTAAGTTGCCGTCGTCGCAGAC
>JAIOPF010000097.1 GCA_021414045.1 Deltaproteobacteria bacterium
ATCGCGTCGCGTTCGCCCGGCGCCACCTTGTAGGCCACGCCGTTCTCGCGCATGATCTCGGGGCCGGCGACTTCCAATTCGTCCTTAAGATGGGTGCCAAAGGTCTGGTTGATGGCCTTGCGCCCGGTGAGCCCGAGGAAGGAGTCGGCTACCATGATGACCCGTTCGGAAAGCTTGGTATCGTAGGTCCCGATGCCGATGACGGTGCCCAAGGCGATGGTGAAGGTCGGCACCACGCTGCGGGCACGGGATTCGGATTCGCCGGTCTTTCCCGAGGCGTTGAGGCTCTCGCTGTTGATCTCGCCCTCGCCGATGACGGCTTGCACCGGCAATCGGGATTCGTCGCGCTCTTCTTCTCCCTTGCCGACCTTCGCCTCGTAGGGCTCGCCAACGACGAGCAGTTCCGAAAGGGGTTTTTTCGTTTTTCCAACGGGTTTTTGCAGGTCTTCGGCGCGCACGTAGTTGACGCCCTTTTCGTCGTCCCTGGAAATAAACGGAGTCACCTCCTCGGCGAGTCCGAGTCGGGCGCCGCTGGTCTCCGCGAGGTAGAGCTTGGGAATGCCCTTTTCCTCGGCATAACGGCTTAGAGCGCGGTAGATTTCGCCTTCCTTGGTGCCTTGAGACCCGGCCTGGAAGGTGTAGTCGTCGGCGATGACGGCGAATTCGCGGGTGACGGACTCGGCGCTGTCTCCTCCCTTGGGAAGCTTGAGGCTGACATGGAAGGCGACCTTGCCAATATCGTTCATCCCGACTTCGCGGAGCACCGGGTTCAACTTACCGGACTTGTCCATGACGAGTTCGCGGATTTGCACGGCATCTTCCGGAAGATTCCCCTTGGGATAGAACTCTTTGAGAACGTCGTTGAAGAGGGCCACGCGATCGTAGACGTAGAGCTTCCCGCGACCTTGTTGCTGCGCCCGCTTGTGCTCCAGGGGCGTCTTGACGGCATGCGCCGGCGCGTCGAGGACGGGCTTGATATTGACTTCGAAGCGGGAGCCGCGTGGAATCTTGATTTCGGCGATGTAACTTTCGATCGCGCCGGACGGGCTGCGACGGTTGAAATGGAGCACCGTCTTTTCGAGCTGCTGTCCCATGAATTGCGGGGTCAAGCGAAATGCCAAAAGCTTGATCTCCTCGTCGGAGAGCTCGATGGGGCTGCGAAAGAAGATATCCGCGAGCGCGGGAAGCTTCCTCGCCTCGCCCTCCTGGGCATAGCTTTCCTGGAGCCTTTTCATGACCAATGCGGTGTTCTTGGCAAGTTGCTCGGCCTCGGGCACCGAAAAGACCTTGCCGTCATAGACGGCGGCGGCGCGGGCCAGCTTCGCCTCGTCGATATGAAATTGCTCGACGAGCTCGGCGGGAGACGCGGCCAAAACTCCGACGGCGAAGGGGTCGAAATCCTTCCCGACCAAGCCGCTCTCGCGCAGGGCAAAAGGCAGCCACTGCCAAATCAAGCGGCTTTCCTTGGAAAATCCGCCTTTCTGCCCGCCCTTGATCGAGCGAAAATCCTGAACCAATTGGTTGCGCACCAACTCGCCATCGAAGCGATCGTAGCTCAATAGGCCGGTATGCTCCCCGATCACGAAATGCCTTCGATCCGCCTTCGAATCGTTGGGATTCAAGCCCTTTTGAGTCGCCCGATAGGCATGGATATTGTGAAACAACCCGAAATCCTGGCGTTCCAAGTTAAAATTTTGGGTCCACCGCGAAAGCCCGATGGTCTGGGCATGGAGGGGATGGATGTCGCGCAACAGGGCGTCTTCCCGTACGACTCCGGCGGCGTTCGCCGCATAGGTGCGATAATCCGGGTCTCCGCCCTCGGCGTCGGGAATGACGATGGTCAGGCGATGGATATTTTGACCGGTCAGCTTTTGCGAGGCGACTTCCTCGATCCTTTGGAATTCCTCGTCACTGGGGCGCGAAGGCAGGATGATTTCGATCACGCTTTCCGCCCCGTTGTTGAGCTTCTTCCGCCCGGAATGAAGCTGCTGCAGGGATCGGCCAAGGTCTTTCTCGAAATCGGCAATCGTCAAGGAGCGTCGATGCATCACCAGCAAAGGCTTGCCAGCCTGGCGCGATTTCGGCTCCATCTTCGTGAGCACCATGCGGTCGTTTGAACTCTCGACCTGCGATCCGAAGTTGTAAAAGTTCCGGTACAATTTTCGCGGCTGTTGCGATTCATCCCGACGATCTTCGCGAACTCCTCCTCCAATTTCTGGAGGTATTCGCGGTCGCTGCCCTTTTCCCGCAAGCGGGCGACCGTCTCTTCGACTTGGGTGAGAAAGGGCGTTTGGCCTTGATCGGCGAACAAGCGGCTCACGCCGGCGAGCACTTCCCGAAGCGAGTTCATCTCGTGCTTGGGAATCCATTGGAGCAGGATCCCCAGCAATTCGCGCTTTCCTTCCGACTGTTCGTGGCTCTGGTACAGGCGCTTCACGGCCGCGTCGCGCGCCGGGGTCGCTTCGAGAGAATCGACGCCATAAAGCTGCAAGGCGGTCTTGAGGACGGATTCGAAGCGTGAGTCTTCCACCTTGCCCGTCTTGAGAAAATAGCCCCATTGGCGCTGGTAGGCGGGCTGGAAGACAGCTTCCACGGCTTTATAGCGCTTCAACAGGCCCGTCGCCCATCCTTCGACGGCTTGCTTGTACTGCGGCCCGGATTCCGAGGTAGGTTCTAGCTTTAATAAAACTCTTTTCAAAAGTCCTAGGGGAGCCGTGTAACCATCGAAGAAACGCTCGTACGCTCCCAAGGCCTCCATGGCTTGGGCGGCGTCGACGGACTCGCTTTCCGAGAGCAATTGCAGCCGGGACGGCGGCAATTCGAGGGATGCCTTGGCGGAACCCTCCTTCGTATCTCCGTCTTTAACCTCACCGGAAGGCTTGATCTTGATCAAGACCTTGCCCTTATCGATTTGTTGTCCCGGCTTGACGTGGATGCTTTCGACGGTGCCATCCATGGAGGCGGTCAGGGTGGTCTCCATCTTCATCGCCTCGTTGACGACGAGAGGCTCCCCCGCCTTGACCGGGTCACCGACGGATTTCAAGATCTTCAATACCGCGGCGGGCGCCTGCGAAACGACGTATTCCGCACCCAAAGCTCCCTCCCCGCCCACTCCGATCTCGTAAGACACGCCGTCGATCAGAACGTCGCGACGCCCGGGTTCGCCGTGGATGAGAGTGCGAATCTTGCGGCCGCCGACTTCGAGGGTGAACAGCTGTTCGCTGGTCTTGGAAAGACCGACTTCGACCGAGCTCTCGCCGACCTGGACCAAAAAGCGGCTTCCCCGCATCGGAATTCAGAAATTTTTTCTCGATGAAGTTGGTATCGTACCCTTTACCCTCGAGAAACTCGGGAGTCCCGGAGAGAGCTCGCAGGAAGGGAATATTGGTCTTGATGCCGAGAACCTCAAACTCGCCCAAGGCCTGCTGGAGAGCTGACACGGCCTGCGCTCGGGTCGGAGCCCAAACGATGAGCTTGGCGATCATGGAATCGTAATGGCTGGGAATCTCCCGCCCGGCTTCCACCCCGCTGTCCACGCGGACGATGCTTCGGCCGTCTTTGGAAGTTTCCGGAAGCCGCATGTGCAGGATGCGCCCCGTGCTGGGGGTGAATTTATTGTAAGGGTCTTCGGAGGTGATACGCGCTTCGATCGCGTGACCCCGCGGTTCGACATTCCCGAAGGACAATTCGCGGCCCGAGCCAATCAATAGCTGCTCGCGCAGCAAGTTGCGTCCGCTAACCATTTCGGTGACCGTATGCTCCACCTGCAGACGAGTATTCATTTCCATGAAATACAGCTGGTCATCGTTGCGATCCCAGATGAGCTCGATGGTCCCGGGACCCTCATAGCCGATCTTGCGGGGATCGTCGGCCTTCAGTTGCGCCATGATCTTCGCGCCGATGACCTTGGCCTGCTGCAACATCTCGGGGGCCAGGAAGGTGCTCACGTCCTCTTCCAAGACCTTCTGCTTATTGCGCTGCATGGTGCAATCGCGGACGCCAACCACCGTAAAGCTCCCCTTTCCGTCGCCGATCACCTGAACTTCGAGGTGCCGCATCGAGGGAATGAATTTTTCCATGAAAACGACGTCGCTACCCGAAGTGCTGAGCGCTTCGCGTTTGGCCGAATCGTAGGCGTCCTGCAGGTCCACTTCGGTCAAGGCGACGCGAATTCCCTTGCCGCCGCCGGTGTCGCCACCCTTGATGATGACGGGGAAGCCCGTTTGACGGGCGAATTCGAGGGCCTCTTGGTAGCTCTGCAGTTTCCCGCTGCCCGGGACCGTGGGCACGCCAGCCCTTTCCGCGACGGCCCGCGCGGAGATCTTATTGCCCATCATCGCCATGACGTGGGAAGCCGCACCAGCCGCACGAATGCCCATTTTTTCGTAAAGGGCGAAGAGTTCGCTGTCCTCGGATTTGAAACCCCAACCCTCCCAGGCCAACAAGCGCTCGGGAGCGACCTCTCGCTCCTTCATGAACTTCTCGAGCGCGGCCATCCGGGCGGGAATATTATTGTAGGTCTCGTTGGAGGTGTTGCCTTTCAGCGGCAAGGCGATCACGCCGTCCATGTTGGCGTGGAGGGAATTCGCGTCCGCCTCGGAATAAAAAACCACCGGCGTCGCGCCCAATTTCTTGGCCTCATTGACGCCGCGAACCGCGGGTTCACCACGGTTTCCAACCACGACGTAGTTTCCGGTCAAGTATGGGTGCTGGTGACCTTGAGTCTCCCCGCTTCCCATCATCATCATCATCGCATGAGTCGTGGGTAACCGTGAGCCGGTCGATTCTTCGGTCACCGACATCGCGAAGTTCCGGGGGATCGCTCCGAGGCCTTCCGATGCATAGGCGGGGCCTCCGGTAAAACCTAGCATCGACGCCGCTTTCCCGCCGCGCGGGGTGGAGTCGAGGGCCTTGGTGTAGAGATTCGTCCGGATGCCCAGCTCCTGCTGGAAGCTCGCGAAGCGCGCGCCCAGCATCTTGTTCCCCAAGTGTCCGCCGATGCCCATGCTCACCATAGCCGCCAAGGTGTCCGTCACCGCCGTCGATCCATCGACATGCGGACGCAAGCCCACCTTCTCTTCCAGCTTGTGCGAGAACATCATCCCCGCGAACATCGATCCCTGCCCGAAGGCCGCCTGACTGAATTTCTGGAACCGCGTCAGCTGCGCCGCCTCCATCTCGCCGATGCCGTGCAGCTTCAAGAATCCCTGATTCCCCAGGTGGCCGAACACCTTCAAGGCACCCAAGGTCAAGCTCGCGCCCAACAGGTCTTTGGCCACGCTGGCCCCGTCCCAAGACACGCCTCCGTCCGTCGCGCTGATCAGCGCGCGGCTCGACAGCGCGAAGGTCGGTACTTCCACCGCGAAACCCGCCAGGCTGGCCGTGAACCGGGCTCCCGCGCCGCGAGTGAACCAGCTGCCCTCCACCGTCGCCGCCATCCTTCCCAAAACCGTCGCCCGCGTCAGGCTATAAACCGCCGAGCCCAAAATCATCGGGGCGATCGTCTTCACGTCCGTGGCCTGCTTCACGAATTGTTGGGTGAGGAACTCCAGGCGCCGGCCCGTGCCGCCCTTCCCCGTCATGGCGTCCAATTCCAGCTGGGCCTGCTTGCGCGCCTCGGCCGGCACCGCGTCGCCTCCCTGGACGATCGCGCTGTAGAGCGCTCCCGCCGGCTGCAGTTGGTCGGCCTGTTTCAGCCTCAAGGCGATCTGATTCGCGCCCGACCAAAACAACTGAGCGTCGCTCTCCTCCGACAAGGACACGATCTCTTCCAACCGAGACTTCCCGACGCGCTTCTCCAATTCCCCTCGCTCCGAATCTCCCAAGCCGGCAACGGCGGCGCGAAGGCCGTTCTTCGCTTGAAGCGAGGAATGCAATTGCGAAAATATTTTTGGATTCGTCCCGGAAGATTCGCCGATGAAAAATGCCTGAAGCAATTGAAAACCGGCGGAGGAATTCGTGGAACGAGATTCGGAACTCGACGAAGGATGAAGGCGAAACTCCGCCCCACCCTGAGCGAGCAACTTGGATTCTGTCAGACTCATAAGCCCCTATCTGAGTCGAGAACAGGTTATCGCGTTAAACGCAGTACCACAGCCTTTTTGCCGGCACCGACGCCCATTTCACCGCACGATATTGGGAGGGTTTTTTCCAGAACGGCGCAGGACCCTCGAAAAGGTAGGACCTATGCCACTCTTGAAGGAAAGAAGTGCCCCCACTCTGTCTCTTCAGGAATGCGAAAACATTAAATCTAGAGTGAAGGCTTCTCGCAATGAGTGGAGGTAAGTTGCTAGAAAAATCGACACAAGTGCTCGATTTTTTTCATCAATGTCGATATTTTTTGTACAAACCTACTCGTGGGAGGGATTTTTTTTGACGCTGATTTTCGGAGCGGAAACGGGATGAACTTTTTTCTGGTCAAAAGTCAGCTTGGCGTCAAGGTGTAGCTGCAGTCCCGAAAGGGCCTTTTGAACCTCTTCATGAACCTTGACCTTCGAAAAAAACTTGCTCAACTCGGTGGCGACGAGCCCCAAAAGCTCGTCCTTCTGCTTCAGGACGGTGTCGAGGACATAGCCGACGGCGTCCTTGGGCAGCTTCATGTCTCCTAGGGACTTGCGGATACCCTCTTCCGTCATGAAGATCGCGCCCAATCCGGTCAACAAAATCCGGCGGGCGACTTCGGTCATCCCGCCGGATTTTTTCTCGAAAAACTTTTCGTCGTCGGAGCTCATCGGATCTCCTGTAGCTTGGGCGATCAGGCCAATTCTTCGGCCCGCTCTTTGAATTGCTTCATCATGGTCGGCAGGTTGGTGCCGATCAATTTGTTGGAAATGGCCTTGGGGACCATGCTGCCCAAGTCCATGTCGATCTCATAGACCGCTTGGGTAATGCCCTTCTTGACTTCGCTCAGCTTCCAACCGCCGTTGTTCGCCTTCATCAGGTCGCCCTCGACGAGGGTCCAGGAAAGGCCGCTGGGCGGATTGAGCTTGATGTCGAGGGTATATCGGATTTTCTTGATCAAATTGATGGTGAAGGTCACCCGGGCTCCCTTCCCGCTTTTCTTCTCGACCACGACCTCCCTGGTTTCGTTGAGAAAATCGGGATAGGATTCGAAATCGCTGATGACTTCGAAAACTTTCTTGATGGGGGCTTCAATTTCTATCGAGGCGGTCGCGTGCGACATATTCGATCATTCCTCATGAATAATTGGGTTTGGTATCGAAGTGATGGGTTGCTTCGATATAGCGGACGGTCCGCGACAGAGAGCGCATCACCAACGAGTGGGTATGCGCCCCTCCTCCGAAAAACCTTACTCCCTTGAGATAATCGCCGTTGGTCACTCCCGTGGCGGCGAACATGACGTCGCCGTGGGCCAGCTCCTCGAGCTGGAAGACACGGTTGATGTCTTCGATGCCCATGCGCTTCGCGCGGACGATCTCTTCTTGATTGCGGGGCTTCAAGCGCCCCTGCAGATCTCCTCCAAGGCAACGCAAGGCCGCGGCGGCCAAAACGCCCTCGGGCGCTCCGCCGATGCCGAAGAGGATATCGATGCCGGATTCTGGCTCGCAGGTGGAAATCGCGGCCGAAACGTCGCCGTCGCCGATCAGCTTGATGCGGGCGCCCGCGTCGCGGACTTCGCGGATCAACTCTTTGTGGCGGTCGCGGTCGAGGATGATGGCGGTCAGATCCTGGACGGTGCATTTTTTCGCTCGGGCCAGTTCTTCCAAATTTTTAGTCGGAGATTTGGTGATGTCGATCACGCCGCGTCCTTCGCGTCCGACGGCGATCTTATCCATATAGGTGTCGGGAGCGTGGAGAAATTGCCCGTGCTCGGCGATGGCGATGACCGAGATCGAGTTGGGACCGCCGGTGGCGCATAAGTTCGTGCCTTCGAGGGGATCGAGCGCGATATCGACTTTCACATCGCCGCCCTTACCGACCTTTTCGCCGATGTAGAGCATCGGGGCTTCATCGCGCTCGCCTTCGCCGATGACGACCGTGCCATCGATATTCATGCCGTTGAGCGCCCGGCGCATGGCGTCGACCGCGGCTTGATCGGCCGCATTGGCGTCGCCCCGACCCATCAAACGCGCGCAGCTCAGAGCCGCGGCTTCCGTTACACGAACCATTTCTAACGCTAGATTACGATCCATAACTCACACCTATTCCTACCCCACTCTCTGCACAGGTTCTGGATATCGGTAATTACCCTTGGGGGAAGTTACGTTGCTATTAGCAATCTCGCGCTGAAAAGCAAGAGAATATCCTTGGAAAGCGGTTACCTAAGCCGGTTTTGACGCAGTGTAGACAAGTTATGACGCGCTTAGATTTTTGCGGTTGTCCATGGGGAATGCGCTCCGGTCGTTGCTTTGCAGGCTTGAAGCGTCCGCCCTGAATTCTGAGGGGGATATCCCCTTCACAACCGGTCGGGCCCCTCTGGCCGGGGCCCTCCCTGCCGCGAATAGGTCGATATTTTTGGAGGCCATAAGGTGATCGACCTATTCGAAGGCCGTTCAGGAGATATCCCCCTCAGAATTCAGGGCTCGTGCTGAAAAATACCATTGTAAAAATTTGCGAAATCAATCGGGAGCTATCTAGCACGAGCTCCGGGATCCGGGGGGTACTGTCCCTGGAACGACTTTTGCGAGGTCATACACCTTAACGCTTGGATAGTTTTGACCTCGCAACCGCCTCGTTTCGGCCCGCGAAGGGCCGGAACGAGGGAGTGGAAGGGACAGTACCCCCCGGATCCCGGAGCGGACGTGGCAATGCAACCAGTTCTTTCCATCGAAGAACGGACAAGCATCAGAGGAAAAAATTAAAGGTTAAGCTTCTCGAGCACCGCTTCCGCGCGCGGTTCCACTTCGAAGGGAGGTTCTGAGACTTTGATGGCGTTGTCGGGATCTTTGAGCCCATGGCCGGTGAGAGTGCAGACGACGAGTTCGTCCTTCTTGAAATAACCCTTTTCGGCTGCTTTGAGGACGCCGGCAATCGAGGCGGCCGATGCCGGTTCGCAGAAGTAACCATCAAGTTGAGCGACGAGACGGAAGGCTTCGAGGATCTCGGCGTCGGTAACAGCGGCGATGAAACCGTGGGACTCCTTTTCGGCGGCCAAGGCCATTTTCCAAGAAGCCGGATTACCGATGCGAATGGCCGAGGCCACGGTCTCGGGATGCTCCACCGGATGCCCCAACACGATTGGCGCAGATCCAGCCGCCTGAAAACCCACCATTTTGGGGAGCTTCGTGCAGCGGCCTTCTTCGAGATACCGCTGATAGCCGGCCCAATATGCGGAAATATTGCCCGCATTCCCAACGGGGATAAAATGATAGTCAGGGGCCTCGCCCAAGGCTTCGACGATTTCATAGGCGCCCGTCTTCTGGCCCTCGATGCGGTAAGGGTTGATGCTGTTGACGAGCGTGACCTTAGGATTGGCCGCGACCTGCTTCACGACCTCGAGGGCCTGGTCGAAGTTGCCCTTCACCTGAAAAACCTTCGCCCCATGAATCATGGCCTGGCTCAATTTGCCGAAGGCGATCTTCCCCTGGGGAATCACCACCGCGGCTTGCATCCCCCCGCGAGTCGCATAGGCGGCGGCGGAAGCCGAAGTGTTGCCGGTGGACGCGCAGACGACGACTCGGGTTCCGGACTCGTGGGCCTTGCTGACCGCGTAGGTCATGCCGCGATCCTTGAAGCTTCCCGTCGGATTGAGACCCTCGAGCTTATAGTAGAGCCTTATCGGAAGCTTGAACTTCTCGACCAAGCGTATCGAAGGCAAGAGCGGCGTATTGCCCTCGTTGAGGGTGATCACCGAGGCTTCCGCGACGGGCAGGTATTGGCGGTATTTGCGGATCAAGCCGGAATAAAGCATAAATTCATTTCAAACCAATCGCGCGGCGAAGTCAACTCAACGGCAATTTTCTTCGACGCGGATCAACAGGGTTTTTTCTTTCATGACCTCGAGGCGGTCG
Organism: Deltaproteobacteria bacterium; assembly: GCA_021414045.1. Lineage (GTDB taxonomy): Bacteria > UBA10199 > UBA10199 > DSSB01 > DSSB01 > DSSB01. The sequence goes on from JAIOPF010000097.1 coordinate 9,972, forward strand.
ACCTTGGCTATCGCCGCCTGAATGTCCTTTTCGAGGGCTTCGTGCGTCAGAATCACGATCGGCACCACGCGCCCCTCTTCTCGGACGTTCTGGTAGACCGAGGAGATGCTGATGCGGTGGCGTCCCAGGATTGCCGCGATCTTCGACAGCACGCCTGGCCTATCGGTGGCCTGGAAACGCAGGTAATACGAGCTTCGCAGGGCTCCCACCGATTCGATGGCGGCATCGCGAACTTTGTCCGTGTAAAGTCCCAAGGGCGGCACCGTATAGGCTACTCCCGCAATCAAATTGCGGGCTACCTCGACGATATCTCCGACGACGGCCGAAGCCGTGGGACCGGAACCGGCGCCGGCGCCGTAAAGCATGCCTTCGCCGACGGAATCTCCGTCGATGGAAATGGCGTTGTGCACGCCGCGCACCGCGGCAAGCATGGAACCAGCGGGAATCATCGTCGGATGCACGCGGGCCTGGATCTTGCCGCCCTGCGACTTGGCGATGGCGAGGAGCTTGATCTCGAAACCGAAGCGCTTGGCGCATTCCAAATCGAAGGCCGAGACCCGACGGATACCCTCGACGAAAAGTTTTTGTAGCGGAACGTGCACTCCGTAAGCGATGGAAACCAAGATGGCAAGCTTGTGCGCCGCGTCCCAGCCGTCGATATCGAAGGTAGGATCGGCTTCCGCGTAGCCCAGCTCTTGAGCGCGCTTCAGGGTCGACTGGAAATCGGCGCCCTTCTGGGACATCTCGGTCAAGATGAAATTGCAGGTCCCGTTGACGATGCCGTACAAAGAACGGATTTCATTCGCCACGAAACCCTCGCGCAAAGCCCGCAGGATGGGAATGCCCCCGCCGACAGCGGCTTCAAAACAGACGTCGACCTTGGCCTTCATGGCCGCGGTGAAGACTTCCTTCCCGTGCAGGGCCAACAAGGCCTTGTTGGCGGTGACCAAGTGCTTGCCCGCCTTGATCGCCGCGAAAGCCAAGGTTTTGGCTTCTTTCGTCCCGCCCATCACTTCGACGACGATGCGGATCTCGGGATCCCGGAGAATTTCGCCGACGTCCTCGGTAAAGAGGGCCGCGGGAATTTTCTTCCCGCGTTTTTTTCCTTTGCTACGAACCGCGATTTTTTTGATTTCGACCGGCGCTCCGATGCGCTGGGCCAGCAAGGAACGATGCTTCTCGAGGATCTCGTAGACGCCACCCCCCACGGTGCCCAGTCCCACCAAACCGATTTTGATCGATTCGCTTTTCATTTCGGTTTTCCCAAAGCTTTCTTGATGCCCTGCACCGCCTGCTTGATGCGCTTGACGTTCTCGACCAAGGCGAAGCGGACATAGCCCTCGCCGTATTCTCCGAAGCCGATACCCGGGGAAACCGCCACCTTGGCCTCTTGCAAGAGATACTTGCTGAACTCGAGGCTGCCCATCCCCGCGAAAGCATCGGGAATCTTAGCCCAAACGAACATCGTCGCCCGCGGTTTGACCACCGGCCATCCCACGCGATTGAGGCCTTCGCATAAGGCATCGCGGCGCTCGCGGTAGATTTCGACGATTTCCTTCACGCACTTTTCGGGGCCGTTCAAAGCCACCGTCGCAGCGATCTGTATGGGCTGGAACATGCCGTAGTCCATGTAGCTCTTGATCTTGCTTAGAGCGGCGATGATCTCTCGCTTGCCGACGCAAAAACCGACGCGCCATCCAGGCATGCTGTAACTCTTCGAGAGCGTGTAAAACTCCACGGCGACGTCTTTGGCTCCCGGCACCTGCAGGATGCTCGGAGGTTTGGGGCCCTCGAAGACGAGATCGGCATAGGCGAAATCGTGGACCACGAGGATGTTCTGCTCTTTGGCGAAGGCGATCACCCTTTCGAAGAAGGCGAGGTCGACGGTCTGTCCGGTCGGATTGGACGGAAAGCTCAGGATCAACAGCTTCGGTTTCGGCCAAATGCTTCGCGTCGCGCGCTCAAGGTTGTCGAAGAAATCGGTTTCGTCGTCGGTGCGCACGCTGCGAGCATCGGCGCCCGCGATGACCGTCGAATAGATATGTATGGGATAGGAGGGATTCTGGACGATGACGACGTCGCCGGGAGCGGTGGTCGCGAGCATCAAATGCGAGAGGCCTTCCTTGGCGCCAATCGTTGCACTGGCCTCGGTATCGAAATTAAGGTCGACGTCGTAATTGCGCTTGTACCAATCGCAGATCGCCATGCGCAGCTTCGGGATGCCTCGCGAGACGGAATAGCGGTGATTCTTGGGATTGCTTGCGGCCTCGACCAACTTATTGACGATGTGCGGGGGCGTGGGGATGTCTGGATTTCCCATCCCTAAATTGATGATGTCTTCGCCGCGCTTGCGGGCCTCGGCCATGAGTTGAGTGACAACTCCCAAGGTGTAGGGCGGCAATCGTTTGATTCGGTCGAATTCCATAAGATCCACGCTCAAAATCGCTTTTCATCTCTGCCTCGAGCCCGCGCACTTGTCAAATACCTTCAATGAATCAGCCCACTTGCGCCAAGCTCAAACGACCTTTCCAACGGTGTTCGAGGATGGGGCGGATACGAAGGTGGGCCTCTTGGCGCAATTCGGGGTCTTGCTCGAGACGCTCCTTGGCGAGATCGGACTGTTTGAAGTCGGTCGCCAGGATACAGTAGGATTTTTGCCCTCCCCTCCCCACCCGGCCGCGAAGCTGATGGAGTTGGGAAAGCCCGAAACGTTCGGCGTGTTCGATAACCATCATGGTCGCGTTCGGCACGTCGATACCGACTTCGATGACAGTCGTGGAAACCAAAATCTGGGTTTCTCCTGCCGCGAAGCGTTTCATCACTTCTTCCTTTTGCAGGTTTTTCATTCGACCGTGCAACATATCTATTTTAAATTCTTTGAATATTTCCTTAAGTTTTTCAAAGGCTTTTGTCGCATCTTTCAAGTCCAGCTTTTCACTTTCCTCGATCAATGGGAAGACGAAATACGCCTGTTGTCCCGCCGCCACCTTCTCTCGAACAAACTGATAAAGCTTGGGGCGGTCCTTCTCATACATGATGCGGGTCAAGATCGGGATACGTCCAGGGGGCATTTCGGTCATCAAGGATAAATCCAAGTCGCCGTAAAGAGTCATGGCAAGGGAGCGCGGGATGGGGGTCGCTGTCATCACCAAGACGTCGGGCTGCTCGGATTTTTTCATCAGGGACATCCGCTGCCGCACGCCAAACCGATGTTGCTCGTCGATGACCACGAGGCTGAGACGCTCGAACTCCACCTCCTCTTCCAAAAGGGCGTGGGTCCCCACGACGATTCCGGAAACGCCGGTGCGCAGGAGATCCAATACCTCGCGTCGTTCGGCCCCTTTCGTCGAAGCCGTCAGAATTCGTACCGGAATATCCATCCCCTCCAATAGCTTTCCGAAATTTCGGTAATGTTGTTCGGCCAGGATTTCTGTCGGGGCCATCACGACAGCTTGCCTGCCGTTTTCGACGGCCAACAAGGCGGCCACCATGGCCACGAGGGTTTTCCCGCTTCCGACATCCCCCTGCAGTAGCCGGTTCATCGGCCGCGGAGCGCACATATCGCGGGTAATCTCCAAAATCGCCCGCTCCTGCCCCGAAGTCAGCTTAAAAGGGAGCTTATTCAGCAAGGCCTCTCGAAGGCGAAACCTCGGCTGATGAGCGATACCGGACAAGACCTTGGCTTTTTGACGGCGGAAAGCCAATCCCAATTGAAGGTAGAAAAATTCCTCGAAAACCAAACGTCGATGAAAGGGCGAGCGCTGCGCGCTCCAGATTTCGAGAGAATCTTCGTCGAGGGGACGATGGATGCGCTGGAAGGACTCGCCTAAGGCCGGTAACTGGTACTGCCTCTCGAGTTCGGGAGTTAAAGTCTCTCCCAGTCGATCGGAAAGGCCCTCTAACAGCGAATCCAGGGCCTTACGGATCTGCCTTTGATGCAGCCCCTCCGTGGTCGAATAGACGGGCACGATGCCTAAGTGTTTTTGAAAATCCTCCTCATCGAAAAACTCCTTCACCGGAGTGACTTCCGGGTGCACCATTTGCTTTTCATTGCGAAAGAGGGAAACCTCCCCGAAGAAAAGAAACTTTTCTCCCTTCTTGAAGCGCTCTTGGAAAAACTTCCTTGGATAATGGAACCACTTCGCTGTCAGGTATCCGTGACCATCCGTCACGATAACCTCAAAAACCTTCCGCCCTCTTTTTCCGAGCATGATCTCGCCGACGGCATCGACTTCTCCGTAAATCACTCGCTGTTTTCCGGGTTGGGTCTTAGCGATCTGCGCGATGCTTCGCCGATCCAAATAACGAAAAGGAAGGTGGTAGAGAAGGTCCTCGAAAGTTGCAACGCCCAGTCTCTCGAAGAGTTTCGACAAATAGGGTCCTATCCCTTTGGCGTATTGCACCGGGGATTTCAGCCACCCAAGATTGTCGAGGAGAGGGTCCATTGAATAAATCCGCAAAGCTTAACCTTGCCAAGCCTCTCAGCCAATTCGGAATATTTACTTAGTCAAAATAAAAAAGGCCCCCCGGTTTTACCGGGAGGCCTTTGGGATTTAACCTCAACCCGAATTTCTTTACGTCTTATTGCTCGACGTGGAATTCGGTGCGGCGATTCTTCGCACGACCCTCGGCCGTGTCGTTAGACGCCACCGGCTTGCTTTCGCCATAACCAACGGCGTTCAGCATGGAAGCCGGGACGCCCTTGTTGACCAAGTAGGCCTTGACGGAAGCAGCTCGGCGTTGCGAGAGCTTTTGGTTGTAAGCATCCGAACCGATCGAATCGGTGTAGCCTTCGATCTGGACGCTCTTGATGCTCGGGTTGCTCTTGATGATCGAGACAACGTCATCCAGGATCGGGTACGACTGGGGACGGATGTTCGACTTGTCGAATTCGAAGTGGATAACCTGATCGATGGTGATCTGGCGCGCTTCGACTTCAGGCTTGCGCTCGCAAGCGGGGCAAGGCTCAGGAGCCCAGTTGTAGTTCAGGCCCAAGAAAGCCCGGAAGTCAGGCGAACCGACGCCCAAGGTAAGACCAGCGCCGCCACCGACGTTGACATCCCAATGTTCGGCAACCTTGATCCGGAAACCGCCGAGAACTTCAGCAGGAGTCTGGACTTCGTTTTGGAACAGGTCACGGAGCACGGGCTCGGTGTGAGCTTCAACCAAGAAGGACAAGCGCTCGATGATCTTGATCGAGAGACCCAATCCGAGGAGGAGTTGGTCATCGATGCGGACTCCGCCGATCGTGACGTCGTCACGACCGAGGTAGCCGACGTTCAAGGCCAACTTGACGCGCTCATGGATGTTGAAGTCGAGGACGATCTTGATACCACCGGTCAGGGTTCCGTTGCCCACGAAGTGGAGGGAATCACCCGACGGGATGGTCAAGAAAGGCACCAAGGCCAAACCGATCAACTTGTCTTCGTTGTTCAGAATGCGGAACTTCATTTCGAAGCGAATATCGCCAAGCTCCGTCATGCTGTCGCTGGCGCCAGTGCCAGTGCCGAAAGGAGGAGGCAGCGAATTCACATAATCGAGCCAGAAAACGACCGGGATATTCATACCGACCGAGAACCAGTCAAGAAGACCGTAGGTAGCGTAGAAGTTACCAACGATGGTGTTGTTAACAACACCTTGAAAACGGGTTCCGAGAGTCGGGAACGCGATTTCCAGGGGGTTGTGAGCGAAATCAACATAGAAACCGGTGTTCCAACCATGTTTCGCAACCGTTTGGCTGGAATACACGGTGAAATAGTCGGTCTTGTTGGAGATCGCGGGCTTGAAGTTGAGTACATCAAAGCTCGAGGTCAGAGCATGGGCCGAAGGCGCGGTTGCCGTTACCACGGCAGCCATGCCCAACGCGGCACAGAGTGTTTTAAGACTTTTTCTCATTTATCTATCCCCTTTCCAGGATGAGGTTCGACACTATCTAAAAATCAAAAGCGATTTTTATTTCAGAACTTATTACTGCTGTTGACGTTTCCCAGGTAATACGTAGAAAGAAACGACACTTCTAACCAAAAGATTTCGGGAGTGTAAACGTCACACTCCGAGCTGTCAAACAAAAAAATCATTAAAGTAATCAATAACAAGTCTTGAATTTTGTCCTGAATTCCCTTCTGACGAAGCCCCTGATCCCCCTCTTTCCCTCCATATATTCCGCCGAGATCTTTACCTCGAGGCTTCCGAATCAACTCACTGGAAAATAAAAAAACCTCCCGCCGCTTATCGCGACAGGAGGTTTTTGCGATCCCATGCCGAGTCTATTCGGATTCTATTTCTTGCGACGGCGCATTCTCGCCATGGCGAGAGCGCCCGCCGGCAGGAGCCAAGAGATACCGGAAACCCAGCTAACACTTAGGTCCGTGGCGGTATTCAGGCTGCAGCCCAGGAGACTACCCGACCCCTCGAAGAAAGCCTTCGGGAAGACGAACCGGGCCGGGCAATCGCTGGGCCCGTCCGGAGTCACGCTATACTTGAGGTCGATCACGCGCTCTTGGTCGAAGGATAGGGGCAACCGAGGTCCAACCAAGCACTGCCCGTCCGTCGTGAAGGAGCTCATGTCGATGCCCTTCCCTGTCCCGACTTGGGTCCAGGTCACGGTCTTTCCGGCGTTCAGATCCGCCAACTTCGCATCGTTCTCGAAGGCGCAGATCATGACTGGGTCCTTGGGCGAAAGCTGTTTCTCGATCGCCTGGGCGGGGCATTCCGTTTTGCCGCCGGGGCAATTACTGAAGTCGGCGGTGAAATCCCCCGAGCTTACCGTCCCGAGGTTGTCCTTGCCCGTCACCGTCCATTTATGAATGCCGGTATCGTTGGGCAAATGAACCTTGCCGGTCCATTCTTTGCCGCCGGGGCCCGCCACCGCGGGGGTGGAGGTCACGGCCGAGTCGGTCGTGGTCACGGCGCACTCGGTGATGGTATTGCCGTCGGTAGCGGTGCAACGGTAAGTCACATCGCCGCCTCCGCACTTAGGGTCGTCGCCCGAGACCGTCGGACGATGATTGATCAAGACCAAGACGCCGTCGGTGGGCTTGGCTTCGGGAACCGCGACCTCGCCGATAGGCCGATTCGGCACCATGACTTCGAGGCCGGGAGTATCGGTATAAACCAAGCCTTCATTGTATTTGCCCGCATAGTTGGCGACGTAATTCAGGCGATAATGATTGGCGGAGTCCGAAGCGACGGCGCGAGCCTCGCCGATGTCGGAGAATTTATTCGCCGTCATGCCTTCCTTCCAGGCATAAGACGCGTCTCCCTTGAAATACTCGCCCTTCTTCACCGCGTTGACCGGGAATCGGACGGTATCGATCACGGCGATGACACTGATCTCGTCATTCGGCTTGGGTTGGACGGGGAAATTCACGCCCGTGGTGGTCAGGATCAGATCGGGCAATCCGTCGCCGTTCATGTCGTGAGTTTGAATATACTTCGGAAGATAGCTCAGGGCGCTGATGTCGTTCCGAGAAGCAAGGTCCACCTGAAAAGGCGCGGTACCCGCGAAGGTCACGACGGCTTGACCTTGATTCGAGGCCACCGCCAAGTCGAGATGGCTGTCTCCATTGTAATCGCCGACGGTGGAGCTGTACGGAAACTTCAGGGTCTTCGCCGGATCGGCGTCGATGCCGATGGTCTGTTTGACCGCGAAGCCAGTGCCGGTGCCGTTATTTTCGAGGGAGACCACGGGGCCGCTCAACTGGAGGAGATTGCAGGCAAGCTTGGTGGTTCCATCCTCGCAAGTGTTCACGAAGCGGTCGTAACAAGTAAGAACGAGATCATCCTGCCCCGCCCCGTCCGGGTTATAAGCGATCAAACCGGTAGGCTTATCGCATTCCTTGCGGGCGAAATTGAAGCTATGATCCTTGTAGTCGAAACCCGTTCCGGTGTTGGTGAAGGTGTTTCCGAAAGCTCCGTCAGGCAACAGCGGATTCGCGATCATCGTCGCGACCACGATATCCGGCTTGTTGTCGCCGCCGAAATTACCGACGGCCAAGGAGAGCGGAATCCCGTTCTTGATGGGTTGAACATAATACGGCTTGGGATCGAGTGGATTCGCTCCGCCGGCGTTCGTCCCGGCATAGACGGCGAGATAACCCTGCCACGTTTTTGCGTCGTAACCGATCACTGCCACATCGTCCTTGCCGTCACCGTTGAAGTCAGCGACCGCGATCCCCCAAATGGTCAAACGTGTTTTGTCGTCGATGAGAGCGTTCAAGTCACCCGACTCGCCGCTAGCCGCGGCACCGGTGTAGTCATAGAAAAAGTGCAGATTCAAATAGTCGGCGGTGACGATGTCCTTGGCGCCCGCCCCATCTCCATTGAATTGGCCAGCCAAGGCATGGTGATTGAGATCTCCATCGGTCATGGCATGAGGATCGAAATAGGTATTCGGCGTCGCGCTCGGCCAATTGTTCTTGTTGTCCAAGCCCCAAAGGCGGCGAATCGTCGGAACTGCCGCGTCGACCTTGTCGGTCCCCATGAATTGATAAACCGAAAACTGTCCCGGTCGGGAGATCTTCCCGTCCGTGATTTTCGGGCCATCAAAGGTGATGCCGGGCGCGGCGTAACTCGAAACCGCCTGCGTCAAAGCGGCGGCGATGACGAATGATTTAAGAAATAGATGTTTCATTATAAGGTCTCCTCCAAAACGTCCCAAACTCCTGGTAGGCGTCGCCTACCTATTAATAATAAACGAAATCAGGAAACATAACTACCTAATTTTAAAAGGATTTTACCGCAAGACGCCAGGCGCTTCACGGAAATCCCGCACGGATCAAGTATCGTCCGGCTAAGCACGTGATGTTGCTTGTCATTTTTTAGGGGAGATTTCAGGAGCTCTTTTTGCTGCGGGACTTGTGGTCTTTCATCAGCTTTTTTTCGAGGGAGTCGTCCTAGGCTTTCCAGATGGCCTGAATGATATTTTCTTTAACTCTGACCGTGCCCAACTTCGTATTCCC
>JAIOPF010000098.1 GCA_021414045.1 Deltaproteobacteria bacterium
GGCTTGCTCGTCGAGCGCCAGATTATTGAGGCGCTTCGCCACCTGATTTTCGTAGGAGCGCTGTGCAACCTGCCCCACTCCATAAAGGCCGGCTGCGGCCACTTGGGCCCCTGGAAACGGCATGAATCGAAGGACGCTGGAGCCGATACTGGCGAAAATCGAACCGAATTTCTTCAGGCCCATCATGAACTTTTCGCCGAAGGTGGGTTTGTCGAGAAGACTCCCGCCTTGGACCAACCGAACGTTGTTCGTGTTGATCATGGGCCGGCTGGCGATATCCATGCTGATTTGATTCGGGTTAATTGCTTGAAATTCCATTAAAAACTCCAATAAATCCAACGATCACTTCACCCCTTTTATCGGGCAGGGAGCCCCCTGAAGTTTCGTGATGGAGTCATTTCTTTTATTTTGGCGCGCTTGCCGCTTTTTCTCCAGCGCCAATCTGAGCCTGGACTCCACCCGTGCCCTCAAGCAAAGGAGGCGAAGCTCCACCTTGAACTTCAGCTAATCCGGAATTCAACTTCGAGACCTTCAACTCTTGCCTCATCTTGGTCAGCTTGATCACGTTCAAGATGAGAGCCGCGGAAACTCCCGCCAATTTGACGTTGCCGGCAATATCCCCTCCCGCCACCTGTGGCCCCTTGGCAAGGATCTCTTGGGGAGGTTGGACGAAGGTGATGATGACCGAAACGTCGCGAGGATCAAGGTTCTCCACCGACTTCGAGATAAACTGCTGCATGCGAGCTTCGGTCACTTCGTAACCGTCGGGGCTCTTTTTGACCCGTATGACCGCGGAAGCCGTCGGCCGTTGATTGCTTTGCGTCTCGGTATTGAAAGGACTGATTTCGGGGACGTTCAAGACGATATCGGCGTCGATGACCCCCGGAACGCGCTGCAGCGAATTGATAATGTCGCCTTTTTTCGCCAGCAGTTTGCGGCACTTTTCCTCTTCCGGCGTCGGAATCAGTCCCTTTTCTTTGCAAATTCCTTCGGAACCCAGCTCTTTGGCCTTCGGCAGGTTGTTCTCGACCAAGATACGGCGGGCTTGCTGGATCTGATCTTTTGGAACGGTGATACTATAGGAGATGTCTTGAGAGGATTCCGTTTTGATTTTTTGAGCGTTGACGCCGTTCTGGTAGAGCACCACCAAGATCTCGTTCACTTCCTGCTCGCCCAAGTTTTGCTGCAGCGTCTCTTGACCGCAGGCGGCGAGAAAGAAGATCGCGAAGGCCAAGACGGCCGCATTCCGGAAAATCCTCAAAATGAAGGGGAATCGAAGCTTCATGAACACTCGTTATTTCTGAGGAGCCACCACGGGGGTGAATCCCTTCTTGATCAAATCCAACAGCGACCTGGCGAAATCCCCGGATTTTCCATCCGGATCCAGCTTGGAAGCCTTGTCCAGGGCCTCGACGGCTTTTTCCTTATCGCCTTTAAAAAACAAGGCTTCTCCCATGTAGGCCATGGCGAAAGCGCTCTTGGGGTCGAGATCCAAAGCTTCTTTATAGGTCTTGATCGCTTGCTCGAATTTGGCCTGAACGCAGTAGACGTTCCCGAGGGCGACTAAAGGCACCTCGCTTTTGGGCGCCAGGACGACGACGCCCTCGAAGACCTCCTTGGCCTCTTTATAGCGTTGCATGCCTAAATAAAGATAACCGGATTCGAGCAAGATGCGCAGGTCTTCGCTGGGAACTTGAATCATATAAAGGACCTCGTCAAAAAAAAGGGTAAATGGCTTTCCTTGGTAGAATAACCATTTACCCAAAATTTTATAGCATTTTCTTTTTTCGAACAGCCGCGATTACGAGCGAACGTTACGAATCGCGTTCAACTTGGCGTCGGAATCGGTTTTCGCGATGTTCGACATCATCTGGCTGACCTGGGAGACGTTCTGCACCTTGGTCTGCAGGGCCAAGAATTCGATCTGTTGGCTTTGCATGGAGTTGATCTGCGAATCGAAACTGCTGGCGCTGCTTCCTTGTACGCCTGTGCTAGGAATACCGGAACTACCATAGCCCGGAGCCGCACCCGGCATTCCGCTGCTACCACTCGAACCCGTGTATCCAGGAGCCGTGCCTGGCATCGCCAGAGACTTGCCGGCGCCGTAAGACATCGTGTTGGTTCCACCGAAGCCCGGGGTCGAGAAACCGCCGCCTTGACCAGTGAAAGCCGAAACCGCCGCGCCCGTGATGGCCGCGCCTTTCATTCCCATGAAGGGGGCTGCGGCACCAATCGAGGGACCCGCCAGTGACATGACATCGCTCGCCACGCTCAAAGCTTTATTGAAGCCGGCATCCCCGACCACATCCTGCTTTCCTTGAAAAGCAGCGTCTTGTCGCATCAGTTGCCGGGTATCGACCGGGCTAAAACCTTGATTCGTCACATAAGTATCGGCCATGGGTTCCTCCTACAAAAGCCCCTGGGAAAACATCGGTTTCCCATCTCACAAACCAATTATCGAGGAGGCGGGAGGGCAAAGTTGCGGCTTCAGCCACGAAATCCCGTAATCTTTAGGATTTGCCCGCCTCTTTCTTGAGGACCTCCATCATTTGGTATTTTAGCCTCAGCAGTTCTTTAAATAAATCCATCGTCAGCTCGTAGGAACGCATGGCCTTTTTGGCCGCCTTTCCCTTGCCGAGACCACTTTTCTGCTTGGCGATCTTCTCCAGCTCTTCGAAAGAGTGCCCAAAACTCTTATTCACCGCGTCAAATTCTTCGGTTTCAACCAGCTTTTCAATGCGTGGGTAACCGGCGGTCAGGGCTTCTTCGGTATTGTTTTTGGCCATAAGTCCTCGGGAGAGATGAAATTGGAGATACGAAAAATCCTCCAATATTAGGATTTTATTAAAAGATCGCGCAGGTCGAATGTCAAGGCGATTTATTTGCGGATGAAGACTACTGCAACGGTTGCAGCTTCACGATGAGCGGCTTAATCGCCGACAAAGGCAAAGTCACCCGGCTCTCGAAAGGCTTGAAACCATCCTTTTGGATGGACACGCGATAGGAACCAACCAAAAGATCCGACAAGATCACCGGAGTGGCCTGAGCCAGTGGATTGCCATTGATGCTGATCTGCGCCCCAACCGGCTCGGTGGCCACGTAAAGGACCGACTTCATCGGCGAGATCTTGTGGTACAAGGTCTCGGCCTCGCTCTGGATCTTCTCGTCCTTGGTGTTGAGAACGATATTGATCAAGCTGACCAAAGCCTTGTCGTTTTGCCCCAGGCCCGCATAGGCTTCCGCCATCCCAAGCTCGGCCGACTTCGCGTACTCGGGGCTATCTTTGGCGCGCTGAAAATAGGCCAGGGCCTGATCGAAAGTCTGCGTCTTCGTGAAAGCCTGTCCCAGCAACATATGGATCTGGGCGAGTTCGGTGGCCTCCGGCCCCTTTTTCAAGGCCTCGGCCAATTGCTCGATGGCTTCGTTGTACTGCCCCACCTTGATCAATTGCCGTCCCTTGTTGATGAACTCCCCGGCCGGACTGGTGTTGAGGTTGAAATTCGCGGTGTAAGGCGTGTTGAGCTCGATGCTCAATTCCTTTTCGAATTCGTTGAAGCCTTACTTTTTCAGCACAATATAATGCCGACCCGTCGGAAGGTTTCCGTTGAAGGGCGTCTCGCCGAGCTTCTAGCCGTCCACCAAGAGTTCGGCGCCTGGAGGGGTGCTCCCCTCCAGGGTTTCCGGTTGGCGCGCCTCCGCGACGTATTTTCCGTAAGGCAAATACACGGGAGTATCGAAGGAAATATTGGAGACCTTGAGCGGTTTCATCTCGCTTTGATTGGGCAGGAATTTCCCTTCGAGGTAGAGCTCGCCGTTTTTAGGAAGCGCGACCACTTTGAGGCGACCGATCTTCGCCACGAAGTTCGCCGGAATCACCTCGTCTTGCTTCTGCGCGGTGAAGGTGATTTTTTCGGTCCACTTCTCGCCGATGCCTTCGAGGAAAAATTCGGCCGTCAGCTCTTGCGGCTGGCCCACAGGCACCTGCACGCTGATCTTGAAGGGAGTTTGGCCCAACTCCTTTTCTTTATAAAAAACCTTGGCCGGGACGGGCTTGGCATCGGCTTCGAGAAACACCGGCGCCGCCTGCCCCGCCGGAGTATCGGTCTTAGGCGGAGTCAAAACCTTGGGGGGCTCCGAGGTGGGCTTTTCCGCGACGGGTTTTTCGGTCTTGGGCTTATCGGCGACCTTGGCCTTACCCGCGCCCAGATAGGCCTTCAGCTTGGAAAAAGCTCCGGCGCGATTCGCAAAATAGGCGCTGCCACCGATCAAGCCGAACACCACCAACAGGATTAAAAAATTTCGAAAACCCCGAGATTTCCCCTTTGCCGCCACCGCTCCAACGGCTGCGGGCCCCTCGCCTTCGATTTTTTTGAGTTCTTCATGAAGGGTTTTTTCACCCACCTCGGCCTTGGGTGGCGGCGGAGGCGGGGCCACCGGCTCAGGTTCGGGCTCTGGCTCGGGTTCAGGCTCAGGTTCGGGGGCATATAACATCGGAGACGAGGCTTCCGGCGCGGCCTCTTCCGCCACACGGGGGGTGAATTCTTCCTTCACCTCGGACTCGAAGGGTTCGTCGGTGGCTTCCTCGAGGAAACGCAGGGTGTAAATTCCGACCTTGATCGCGTCGAGATGATGGAGGGTCTGCTCGCCTTGGATCTTCTTGTTATTTAAGAAAGTTCCATTACGGGATCCGATGTCTCGAACGGTGTAAGCATTGTTTCCAGCAGCTTGAATCACCGAGTGCGAACGGGAAACGCTGTTATCCTCGAGAATGATGCTATTGCTGGTGGCGCGGCCTAGGGTAAGCTCTTTTTGGTAGGCGACCGTGAACCAGGCCCCTTGCTTGGGTCCTTGGACGATTTCGATGAGCGGATAGGCCTCGGGACCTCGAACCTGCCCCTTGGGCGGTTGGTCGAGCTCTTCATACGCTTTAATAAAGGTATTTTCCTCGGCTCCGGTTTTAGAAGGACCTTTCATGAAATCCCTTCGGCTCTGCAGGCGATGGTGGCGCCTGATCTTCCCCCCGAATTGCGGCGGGTAGCATAAAATCTTGATATTGCAAAGAAATAAACTACAATCCTAAAGCTACTTGCGGCGTATTCAATACTGGAGTTTCCGCGTGACCTACTTATCGAAGATTTTAACTGCGACGTTCTCGGCTCTCATCCTTTTTTTTCCAGGGATTGCCACGTCGCGTTATATTGTACGACCCTTAGACCAGGCCGTATTCCATAATAACCAAGGCGTCAGCTACCTGAATGCCGGAGACGCCCAAAAGGCCCTCTTCGAATTTAAAACCGCCACCGAAATCTCCCCTGAGTATGCCGAGGCTTGGAACAACACGGGCTTGGCCTACCTCTTCCTCAAACAATACGATCAAGCGAGAGACTCCCTGCTCCGTGCCATCAAGGCCGATTCCGATTATCCCGCGCCTTACAATCATTTGGCCACGCTTTATTATACCCAGGGAAATTACGATGAAGCCCTGAAATGGGCGGACAAGTCGATCAAGGAAGATAAGAAGTTCTCGGATGGCTATTACAACAAGGGGATCATCCTTCGGGAGATGGCCCGAAAGACCGGAAATAAAACCTATTACGCCCAAGGCGAAGAGGCCTTCCGACTAGCCACCGAATCCAATTCCCGCAATTACCTGGCCAATTTCGAGTTGGGCAACATGTATAAGGCCGAGGGAAAAATCGAGGAAGCGATGATCCGCTACAAGGTCGCCCTCGAAATTCAGCCTTCCGCTTCCGAGGTCTGGCGAGAGTTGGGAACCCTTTATTTGGCCAAGGGCGATAACAATAAGGCCCAATTCGCTTTTAACAAGGCCATGGAAGCGAATCCGAACAACATCGACGCCCACCTGAATATGGGCCTCTACTACGTACAAGAGAAGAATTACGTCCTGGCCGAGCGCGAATTGACGCTGGCCAGGCAAGCGCAGCCGGACAATCCCAAAATCCTCTTCAACCTGGCCTATGCCAAGTTCAGCCAAGCGGAGGACATCCGTGGACGCAGCGGGTTGGATGCCGCCCGATCCTTGTACCAAGCCTCGATTTCCGACTATCAGGCCCTGCTTCAGCAGGTCCCCAACTATGCCGACGCCGCCTATAATCTCGGCTATGCCTACCTTCGTTTGGGGGATTTCCCGAATGCGGCGGACTGGTATCAAAAGACCTTGGCCATCGACGCCAATTACCCGAGAGCTCTGTTCGGGATGGGCGCATTGAAGCTCCAAGACGGGGACAAGGCCTCGGCGGTCAACTTCCTATGCCGTTTCACCAAGGTCGCGCCCAAGGATTTGCAGGCTTCGATCGATGCCGCGCAAAAAATCATCGCCGAAAACGGCAAGTGCAAGTAAACTCGATCCCGGCCCATGCCCAAGTTCATCATCCAAAATCTTAAGAGCCAAGAGGAGCAGGAATACTCCCTGCACCAGGACAACATCGTCTTTGGGCGGATCAACACCTGCGACATCGAGTTGCCGGTCAAATCGGTCTCCAGACGCCATGCCGAAATCGTCCGTGAGGCCCAAGATTATTTCCTGAGCGACCTAAAAAGCGGGAACGGCACCTTTTTGAACAACCAAAAGATCCGCCCGATGGAAAAAAACCTGCTTCGCTCGGGCGACCTGATCCGCATCGAGGATTATGAGATCCGTTTTATCCTGGCCGAGGACAATGCGGAACACCCCATCGAGGAGGACACCGACACCGACATCCTCGAGATCAAGCTGATCAAGAAAATGTTGAAGACCCTCGATACCGACGAGACGCCGAACATCGAGGTCTTGAACGGCGTCGCCGCCGGCAAGAAACTGCTGATCCCCGATACCAAGCAAGAGGTCGTCATCGGCCGCGACAGCAACGCCGACCTCATCATCGACGAAAACGTCATCAGCCGGCTCCACGTCAAGATGGAGCGAAAATGGGGCGGCATCGTCATCGTCGACCTGCAGAGCAAAAACGGCACCTTCGTCAACAACGACCGAGTCGAGGAAAAGCTCCTGCGCGACGGCGACAAGATCATGCTGGGCACCGTCAAGCTGCTCTACCGCAATCCGAAAGACGTCAACCTCGACGTGATCAGCCAAGAAATTTCCAAGAAGAAAAAAGAAGCCGCGATGCGCGAGGCCGAACGTCTCGCGCAAAAGCAGGCCGAAGAAGAACGCATCGAAAGAGAACGGGTCGAGAAAGAGGAAGCCCGAAAGGAAGCCGAGGAGAAGGCCGTACAAGAGGCCCTGGAAAAAGAAAGGGCCGAGGAAGAAATCCAGAACGCCGTCGAAGCTTCGCCTCCTCCATCGCCCGAGGCTCCACCGGCGCCCCCGTCCGCCCCCACCCAATCCTCCGCCACTCCGGCGAAACCCGGCTTTTCCACCGCGGAAAAGCTCATGATCGTCGGCGGCATCCTCGTCGGCATCGCCGCGATCGCGGGCCTAGTCTTGCTGTTGTTGAAATAGGCGAATTCTAGACCGCTCGGCGGCGACGGCGTTTCCAAACCAAAAATACCGGCATCATTAGCGCTAAAATATAGCCACCCTTGGACGCGAAGGTTCCATCCCCTCCTGGATTCAGATTCGCTAAACAACCCCCTTGGGTTCCCGTGAAAGGCAGAGGCGTCGCCGTCGGCCTGGGCGTCGGTGTCGGGACTACCACCGCCCCCACCGTGACATGCTTGGTGTCGGTCACCACCTCGGTGCAACGGGTCCGGCAAGACAAAGTAAGCGTATAGACCCCGTTGGCACTGGCCGTGAAGGTAGGGGTTAAAGTATCCCCTCCGCTGAGGCTGGCGCCCGCCGCGGGTGACAAAGTCCACAGCGTTTCGAAACGCGCGGGGTCCCCGGTGATTTCGGGACTGACGGAACAGCTAGCGCCGCTGATCGCCGTTGGGACATTCAATTCGGCGATCTGATCGGCTCCAGCGATGGCGCTCACCGTTTCCAGGGAATTCATGTAAACGACGGCTTCGCGCTCGCCGCCGATATTCATGAGGGCGATGATGTCGTCGCCCCCTTGCTTGTCGAAGTCGGCCGAATCCACCCCGTCGAGAAGATTCGCCGTCCCCAAGGTCGCCGTGAACAGGGGCAATGGCGCGTGAACCCCTCCCGCCCCATCGGAAGTCAGGACGCCCACGTTGCTGATGGGCGGCGACTCGCTGAAGGACATCGCGACGGCGACGTCGCGGACATTGTCGTTATTGTAACAACCGGTCGTCAGGGTGCCCAGGTTGCTGCCGGGAAAGGTGTACGTGACGAAAAGATTGCCGGGAAAACCGGCGGCGTTGTTCCCAAAATAGTATTGAACGCCGGAGGCCTCGGGAGTGGGAATGGGATCCGAGGCGCTTAAATTCGGCTCGGAAACCACCAAGTCCGCGAAACCATCCCCGTTAAAATCTCCCGCCTCGATGGAGCCGGTCGCCGCATTCTGGCCAGGATGCTCGTTTTGCAGGTTGAGGGTCGGCGTCGCGGGACAGGTGAACCCGCAGGAGCCGTCGTTAAGGCAGACCGTCACGACGTTGGCCGTCGGAGCGAAATTCGCATTGGAAGTATCCATGGCCACGGCGACGTCCAAATCCGAATCTCCGTCGAAATCCGCAACTGTCAAGACGGCGAAGTTATTCTCATCGGTGGAGACATGCGTATTGAAGGGGTTGGCGCCCGCCGGTGACTGCAATCCAGATCCGCCGTTCTGCAGGATATTGATCACGAAAACCGACGCTGGACTCGAATCTTCCACCACGATCACGCTGTCCAAAAGATCGTCCGCATTGCAGTCGAAGAGGGCCGCGCTTCTTTGACCATCGTTGTCCGCGAAGCCCCTCTGATTATGGGAGACGACGTCCCAAGGCACGTCAACCGTCGCCAAACTGCTTCCACTGGGACCGAAGCCGCTGCCGGCATTGGCGGCCGTCACCATGTTTTCAGAGCCGTTCCCCACGTTGGGAACGGTAAAGTCGCTGTTTCCTCCGGAAAGAATCCCCGCCATGACCGTCCCCACGGAATTGGAAAACCCGATCCCGCTGAGATTGTAGTCCAAAGCCGGAGAGAACTGATCCCCGGGCCCAGGACTGCAAGCCGTGGCCGCGGCGCCTCGATTGATCAAGACGCTGGCGTTAAGCTGAACCGGTCCGACGTCATCGGTCGTGAAGGAATGCGGGCGCTCGGCAACGCAATCGGTGAATCCGTCTCCGTTAAAATCGGCCCCGACGAAAGTGCCGTCGCGATGGATATTGCGGCAGGAAACCCCGCGAGCCGGAGGAAAGGGGCAATCCGTCGAATCGCAGAGCACCAATTCGCCTTCGCAAGCTTGGTTGCTGTTTTGAAATAAGGTTTGGGAAAAACCGAGGCAGGGAAAACCGAAACTCACCGCCACGAAAATGGAGACCTTCAGGAAAGAACGATAAGGGCGCATCTAAAAATCCTCCTCAGGACATCGAATTTTTCCCTTGGCACCCCGAACTCGAGTTTTATGTGAAAGAAACCCCTCGAAGTCAAAGGGTTTTTCGAAAATCGCCCACTAACCCATTGTAAATCATGAACAAATAAAAAGGGCGCCCGTTTGAAAACGGACGCCCTTGGAAAACTCACTCTTTCGAATGGCTACTTTTGCACCGACTCGACGAAGATCTGGACGCGACGGTTCTGTTCGCGGCTAGGTTCGTCCTTGTTCGGGACCAGAGGATCGGCTTCGCCGAAGCCCTTCACGATGCCGATGCGGCTTGGGTCAATGCCCTGCCCTTCCAGATAA
>JAIOPF010000099.1 GCA_021414045.1 Deltaproteobacteria bacterium
GAAACTGATCGCCCCTTCCATTTTAAGCGCCGATTTCTCCCGACTGGGCGAAGAGGTGAGGGCCGTCGAAGCCGCCGGCGCCGACATCATTCATTTTGACGTGATGGACGGTCATTTCGTCCCGAACATCACCGTCGGCCCCCTGGTCCTCGAAGCCGTCCGCAAGATCACGAAATTACCCATCGATGCCCACCTCATGATCGACCATCCCGACCAATACGTCGCCGACTTCATCAAGGCCGGCGCGAACTACGTCAGCGTCCACGTCGAGGCCTCGCGGCACTTGCATCGTTCGATACAGTTGATCCGAAGCCTCGGCGCCAAGGCCGGTATCGCGCTCAACCCGCACACGCCGATCGCATCCATGGGATACATTCTGGACGAGGTGGATTTCATTTTGGTGATGACGGTGAATCCCGGTTTCGGCGGGCAGAAGTTCATTCCCGCGGCTTTCAAGAAGGTGGCGGAACTCGACCAATTGCGTCGGGAGCACGGGCTTTCTTTCCAAATCGAGATCGATGGCGGAGTCAAGGTTGACAATATCGCCGAGATTTCCCGTGCCGGCGTCGATATCTTTGTCGCAGGGTCGGCGGTTTTCAATTCTGGAAATTACCAAGAAACCGTCCAGGCGATGAAACGCCTAGTCTGATCAACGAATCCCATTGCTCTCGCAATAATTCTGCCAGCAGCCATCCGAGTTAAAGATCTCGCAGGGCGCCTGCCTTCCGACGAAGCGTTGGTATTGCACCAACTGGTTGGAGCTCAGCGTTAATCGTCCCTGATCCCAGCACTCCAAGAGGGGATTATGGTCGCCCGTACCGCTGTCCCGGATGTTGCCGCATTCCCGCAGCACTTGTTGGATCAAGGAGATGTTCTCCCGAGTCAAGGTGCAGAGGCGCTGTTGAGATACCGCCACTTGGGCCTTTTGCAAGGGCTCTTGGTAGGGGATGGCGTAGCTCGTGGTGGCTTGATGGACTTGTTCCAGTTGAGGGATTTGGCAAGTGGACTCGAGATGCAGCGTGGCGACGCAATCCCTGGCGTTTCGACTGTCCGCCAAGCATTCCGCATAATATTTATTGCGACCCAACTGGGCGTCAAAAGTATTGACGCAGCGGCGCAGTCCTTCGAGGTCTAGGTCGGGATAACCACAAAGATTGACGTAATCCCACCATGTCTGCATCTCGCCGGGATGGCTCAGGTCGTCTAGAGGATTGATGCAGGCGCCGGGCTCCTGGTCGGGGCAAAGGTTTTGGAAATTTTTAATCGTGGTGCATTGCGCCGCGGCGGCCGCTTCCTTGACGGTGTCTGGGTTCACCGCTTTCATTTTAGCGGCATTGACGGAAGGGCTTATTTTCTCGGTGGGAGATATTTTGAGAGTCGAAGGGGAGGAGTTGGCGACGGGTAAGCTCTTTCCCGAACTAGAATGGATGGGAAGCCCTAGGCCGCCGAACAATAGACCCAAGCAAAGAACAGACAACAAACCCCTACTCATGAAACACCCCTCATTCTTGCGCCCTTCGAAATTATAGGCGCGGGGCACCCTAAAAGCACATCCCTATTTTAGAGTTCATTTGACGCAGGGAGTCTTTAAGCCTTCTTGACCGCGGCTTGCCACCGATCGATGTGTTTTTTCGCGGCCGCCGTCGGAAGCGTCGGCTTGAAGTCGCGGTCGCGGACCCAGCTCTTGGCGATGTCCTTTTCGTCTTTCCAGACTCCGGCCGCGAGACCGGCGAGGAAGGCCGCTCCCAAGCCGGTGGTTTCGACCATCTTCGGTCTCACGATGTCGACGCGTAGGATGTCGGTCAAGAACTGCATGAGCAGGTTGTTGACGGAGGCGCCGCCGTCGACCTTGAGGATCTTCAGCTTCTTGCCCAGGTCTTTGGCCATGGCTTGCAGAATGTCGTATTGGAGGAAGGCAATGCCTTCGAGGGTGGCGCGAGCCAAGTGAGCGCGCGTGGTGGCGCGGGTCAGGCCGCTGATCAAACCGCGAGCTTCCTGGCGCCAATGTGGCGCTCCCAATCCCACCAAGGCTGGAACGAAGGTGACGCCGCCGCTGTCCGGGACGCTCTCAGCCAAGCTTTCGATCTCGGCGGCATTGTCGATGACCTTGAGTCCGTCGCGCAGCCATTGAACCGCGGCACCGGCGATGAAGGCCGAACCTTCCAAGGCGTAGGTGACTTTCTTCCCGATCTTCCAGGCGACGGTGGTGAGCATCTTGTTCTTGCTCGTGACGATCTTGCTGCCGGTGTTCATTAAAATGAAGGATCCCGTGCCGAAGGTGCACTTCGCCGAACCGGCCTCGAAGCAGGCCTGGCCGAAGAGAGCGGCTTGCTGGTCGCCCGCCATGCCGGAGATGCGGATGCCGTCGGGCAGTCCGGGGACGCCTTTGGTGTGGGCATAGACTTCGGAGCTGGACGCGATCTTGGGCAGCACTTCGGCGGGGACCGAGAAGATCTTTAACAACTCCGGGTCCCAGCTCAGAGTCTTGAGATTCATGAGCAAGGTGCGCGAGGCGTTGGAGACGTCGGTCACATGGGCGGTGCGGCCGCTCAAGCGATAGACGAGAAAGGTGTCGATGGTGCCGAAGGCCAACTCGCCGGCCTTGGCGCGCTGCCGAGCTTGGGGGACGTGGTCCAGGAGCCACTTGATCTTGGTTCCGCTGAAGTAGGCGTCGATGACGAGGCCGGTCTTCTTTCGGATCTTCGCTTCCATGCCGGGCTTCTTCTTAAGTGAATTGCAAAAATCCGCCGTGCGTCGATCCTGCCATACTATGGCCTTGTCGATGGGCTTGCCGGAGTTGCGGTCCCAGATGCCCGTCGTCTCGCGTTGGTTGGTGATGCCGATGGCCGCGATGCGCTTCGGGTCGATGGCGGCCTTTTGGATAGCCTCGCCGATGGTCTTGACGGTGCAGTTCCAGATCTCGTCCAAGTCGTGTTCCACCCAACCCTGTTCCGGGTAATACTGGGGAAATTCGTTGTTCTTTTTCGCGAGGAGGTTGAGATCCTTATCGAGGATGAGGACCGTGGTACCGGTGGTGCCTTGATCGATGGCCATGACGAGATCGGACATGTGGGGCTCCTTTTTTGAGTTGGGAAGCTCTTAATATGGAAGGGTTTTTCCGCCAAGCGGAAAAAGGGCCCAGGACGGAGATCGCAACCCTTTTAAGGTTCTGCCGAAAATAGAGGGGTTACTCTTTAGGCGGGCACCTCAAGGAGAATCCGATGACGCCCCCCTATCTGAATTATTGCCCGGCCCCCGCTGAAACTTTCACTCGTCGAGATCCCGTCTGCGAAGCCCCAGGCCCTGTTTGCTCCCCACCGCGAGCCATGGTCATCGAGGACGCCTCTTTGGGCCTGAGTTATGTCGGAGTGGGTCAGACCTGTGTCGAGGAGCTGCATCGCATCACTCCGCCGAATTATTATCGCTCCCTGCTGCAACGCATCCAGGGACAAAACCCTCCGGCTCAGCCGCGAACCCAAAGTCAGACCCCGTCCCAGACCCCCATCGTTCCACCCGTAAGACCCCAAGGTCCCGGCCTGACGACGCCTCCTGCGGCGCCTAGCAACGTCACCGTGCGTGGGTTGATAGGCGATATTTCGGATTTCTATACTTTCTCTTGGTGGAATGACGCGACGACGGGACAGCGGGTCGGCGGCGCCGTCCTGGCCGCCGTCGGGGCTTTACCCACTGCCACCGTATTACTGGGGGCCGGTGCCTTATCGGTTTTGGGCGCAGGTTGCGCCTGTGACGTCGGTCATGCGGACGCCCGAAGCGATGCCCGCAATGATGTCCGCGGCGATGCGCGCCAGGATGCCCAGAATGACGTTCGTTCCGATTCCCGCCAAGATGCCACCCAAGACTCTCGAGGCGATGTCCAAGGGGACCGTCCCAGCGACAGCCGTCCCGACGCTAGCCGTCAGGATGGTGGTTTCGACGCACAGCGTGGCGATGCTCGCGGTGATGCGACGCAGGACGCTCGGCCTCGAGGCTAGGATCGGGACAGATTTCCGAGAATTCAAAAGAAAAGGCGGCCCTTTTGGGGCCGTTTTTTTTATATTTTCCGCCTTCATTTCAGCGCCGGATTTGTTCCTTGCCTTGGTCGTCCTATCTGTCCTATCCCCGTTCGTGGCCGGGTCCTCGCGCAAGCCGGGGCCGCAAATCCCGCCAGGTCCGGAAGGAAGCAACGGTAGTGGTTTCCAGCTGTGCAGCGAGATCACCTGGCCACCTTTTTTATGTCCTACCAGGTCCTTGCCAGAAAGTATCGTCCCCAGGCCTTCGACGAGGTCGTCGGGCAAGACCACGTGACCACCACGTGGAAGAACGCCATCCTGCAAAATCGCCTGCACCACGCTTATCTCCTGACCGGGGCCCGTGGCATCGGCAAAACTTCCCTGGCGCGCATCTTCGCCAAGTCGCTTAACTGCGAAAAGGGCCCGACGCCGACCCCTTGCAACCGGTGTTCAAATTGCCTCGCGATCACCAAAGGCAATTTCCTCGACGTGCAGGAGATCGACGGCGCCAGCAATACCAGCGTCGAGAGCGTCCGCGAGCTGCGCGAGCAGGTCAAGTACATGCCCGCCGCCGGCAAATATAAGATCTACATCATCGACGAAGTGCATATGCTCTCGAACGCGGCCTTCAACGCCCTGCTCAAGACCCTCGAGGAACCGCCCCCTCATGTCTTGTTTATTTTCGCCACGACCGAGGTGCACAAGATTCCGGTCACCATCCTTTCTCGCTGTCAGCGCTTCGACCTGCGCCGTCTCTCGCAGGCCCAGATCAAGGAGCATCTCGCGAAAATTTGCCAAGAAGAGAAGGTTGGTTTCGACAAGGCCTCCCTGGATCTCTTGGCCCGCGCCGCCGAAGGTTCGATGCGTGACTCCCAGAGTCTCTTGGACATGGCGATAGGTCTCTGCGGCGATACGCTTCAGGTGGAAAAGGTCCAAGAGATGCTGGGGCTGGCCGCGTCCGCCATCCTGGAAGATCTAACCGCCGATTGCCTAAATGGTCGCCTGCCCGAAGCCTTGGCCAAGGTGGAGGACCTTCACCAACGCGGCTACGACCTTAGGCAGATCGCATTGCAATGGGTGGAGTACCTCCACGATCTCACCCTGTTGAAAGCCGCCGGTCGCCAGGCTCTCGGAGCCGCTGCCTTGGAAGACCAGCTGAAAGTGATGGAGGCCACGGTCGCGGCCATCGCCTTGCCCGACCTGCAGATCGCCTTCCAGTTAGTGTACCGAGCGGCGGAGGAGATCTCCCGCAGCGAATCGCCGAAAATTCTCTTCGATTTATTGGTGGTGAAATTGGTGCACGGGACGCCCTACCAGAGCCTGCCGCAAATCTTGGCCGGTAAAGGGGCCTTTGCCGCTGGAGCTCCCAGTTTGAGCGCCGGATCTCGGGCCGTTTCGCCTTTGACGACCGCGAAACCGGACCGTTCCGAGCCTTCGTCGCCCGTGAATGATGCGCCCAGCCCAAAAAATCCGGGCTCCGCCAAGGACAGCCTGCTCGAACGGGTTTTGCAAAAGAAACCCACGATCCAAGCCCTCCTGAGCCACGCGCTTTCCTACCATTGGGAAGAAAATCGGCTACTGGTGGCCTTCGGGCCGGGGGCCTTTGAAGCCGATCTCTTCCAAGAAAAGCGGCCGGCGCTGGCCGAGGCGCTCTCCCAAGAATTAGGTTCCCCCGTTCAGGTCGAGGTGCGACAGGAAGCGCGCGCCAAACCGAAAGAATCGACGGGGTCGATGCCTTCGGCCCCTCCGCCCGACGCGGTGGTGCAGCAAGCAATGGATATTCTCAACGCTACCCTTCAAGAGGTGAAAACCCATGGACATGAATAAACTCATGAAGCAGGCGCAGAAAGTGCAGCGCGAGATGGCTCAAAAGCAAGAAGAGCTCGCGAAGCGCAGTTTCGAGGTCGCGGCCGTCAACGAGGCTCATCGCCGCGCCGCGGAAGACATGCAAAAAGAAATGTCTTCCTTGATGGGCGGCATGGGCATGCCGGGAATGT
This sequence comes from Deltaproteobacteria bacterium, assembly GCA_021414045.1. GTDB lineage: Bacteria > UBA10199 > UBA10199 > DSSB01 > DSSB01 > DSSB01. The sequence goes on from JAIOPF010000099.1 coordinate 6,008, forward strand.
TTTAATGGCCTCGCCCATCGACCGTGTCGTTCATTATCTGAGTCAACTCCCGGGGATCGGCGAGAAGACCGCGACTCGGCTGACTTTCTTTGTCTTGCGTCAGAAGCCTGCCTTCGCCAAGGAACTGGCCGCGGCCCTGGGCGACCTTCACGACAAGGTGAGCCTATGCCGGCGTTGCCAGAACCTGACCGAGGAGAACCCTTGCCGGCTTTGCGCGGATCCACGCCGGGATCCCAAGACCATTTTGGTCGTCGAATCGCCCCAAGACCTCCTCGCCATCGAGCGCAGCCAAAGTTATCGCGGGCTTTACCATATTTTGCACGGCGCGATTTCGCCGCTGGAAGGGGTGGGGCCGGACGATCTCAAGATTTCCGAATTGCTGGCGCGCCTCGGATCGGAAGGCATCCAAGAGGTCATCCTCGCCACCAATCCCAATGTCGAAGGCGAGGCGACGGCGCTGTATTTGCTGAAAATCCTGACGCCGCTAGGCCCGCGGGTGACCCGCTTGGCTTCCGGGGTTCCCGTCGGGGGGGGCATCGAATACCTCGATCCCCTGACCTTGCGTCGCGCCTTGGAAGGCCGCCAGCTCTTCCACTCCGAAAGATCGGCGAATCGGGAATGAAGCCCTGTTTTTTTCCTGCCTTGACATCTTCGGGATGCGCTTCTTAGAATTCGCCCCAAGTATGTCCTTCATCAATTACCAGAATAAAGAAATTAACTTCAAAATCGTCTATTACGGCCCCGCGCAGTCCGGAAAGACCACCTGCCTGGAGTACCTCTTCGAAAAAACGAAGGGAAAATCCAAGTCCAAGATGATTCAGCAGGAGTCCAACGAGCGAACGCTGTTCTTCGACTTCATGCCTTTGTTCTTAAGTGACGTCGACGGCTTCAAGACGCGCTTCCACCTTTATACGGTGCCGGGCCAGGTTTTGTACGAAGACAGCCGCAAGCTGATCTTGAAAGGCGTGGACGGGATCGTTTTCGTGGCCGACAGCAGCGTCGACCAGATGGAAGCGAACCTGCGCTCGATGGAAAGCCTGCAGACGAATCTCACGGAACAAGGCATCAGCCTCGAAAAGGTTCCCTTGCTGATTCAGTACAATAAGCGCGATTTGCCCTTGGGCGCCAATCTCGAGGCCATGCGTAAACTGCTCAATCCCCTGAAGAAACCTGATTCCGAGACGGTAGCCCTGAAGGGCGTGGGGGTGTTCGAGGGTTTCAGCCGTATCGCGAAAGACGTGATCCGCGATTACGCGGAAAACACCTAAGTCGCCATTTCCCCTAAGTATGCTTGGCGGACCTTCGGATCTTTCAAGAGATCCGTCGCCTTGCCTTCCATGGTGATCTCTCCGGTCTCAAGCACGTAGGCGCGATCGGCGGTCTCCAAGGCGAGGTAGGCGTCTTGCTCGATCAAGAAGATCGTGGTTCCCGCCCGGTTAATCTCCACCAAAGTCTTGAAGATCTGCTGCACCAAGGCCGGGGCGATGCCCAAAGACGGTTCGTCCAGCAAGAGCAGGGAAGGGCGGCTCATCAGGGCCCGGCCTATGGCCAGCATCTGCTGCTCCCCGCCGCTCAGTGTTCCCGCGTTTTGTCCCAGTCTTTCTTTCAAGCGGGGAAAGAGACGGAAGACCTCGGCCATGTCCGAGGAGAAATTTTTTCGGTCGCTGCGCGAATAGGCGCCGAGCTCGAGGTTTTCCTTCACGCTTAAGTTGGCGAAGATCATGCGTCCCTCGGGAACTTGGGCGACGCCGTGGGCGACGATGCGATGGGTGGGTTCCCGGGCCAGATCGACGCTGGTTCCCGGCGTCTCGTATTCCACGCGTCCCTCGCTGGGGCGAATCAAGCCCGAAATCGTCCGTACCAAGGTGGTCTTGCCGGCGCCGTTGCTGCCGATCAAGGCCACGATTTCCCCGTTCTTGACGTGCAGGTTCACGCCTTTCAAGGCATGGATGGCACCGTAATGAACATGGAGATTCTGTATCGTCAGCATGAGAATTTAATGTCGCGCCTTTTCCCCGAGATAGGCTTCGATGACCTTCGGATTGCCGCGAATCTCGTCGGGATTGCCCTCGGCGATGGGGACGCCATAGTCCAGGACAAGGATGCGCGGACAGAGGTTCATGACCACCGCCATGTCGTGCTCGATCAAGAGGATGGCCAGCTTCAATTCTTGATGGAGGCGACGGATCAGTTCGATCAGGTCGCGTTTCTCCGAGGCGTTCATTCCGGCCGCGGGTTCGTCGAGCAAGAGAAGCTTCGGCCGGGTGGCCAGGGCTCGGACCATTTCGAGCCGCCGCTGGTCACCGTAGGAGAGGTTTTTCGCGAGTTCGTCGCGCAATCCCTTCAAGTGGAATTGTTCGAGCAGGGTTAAGGCCTCCGCCCGGATTTTCGACTCTTCCTCGCGAAAGATTTTTCCATCCAAGACCGAATCCAAAAGCGAATAGCCGATACGATGGTGAAAGGCGACTCGCACGTTGTCCAGGACGCTTAGCTCCGAGAAGAGGCGGATGTTCTGGAAGGTGCGGGCGATGCCGAGGCGGTTGATGTCCTGGGGCCTCAGCGGGTTGAGCGATGCTGCAATTGCGGATGTCGAGTAGGGGAGTCGTCATGAAGCCGCCCTCGCCTTGAAGAACCACTGCTTGACGGAAACGCCCCGCGATCTCAGGAGCATCGTGACGATGATCAAGAGGCTGTAGAGTATCATGCGCCATTCCGCGAAGCCGCGCAGCAGTTCCGGCAGCATGGTCAAGAGGGCGGTCGCGGCGACGACGCCCCAAAGGTTGCCCATCCCGCCGAGCACGACCATGACCACGAAATCCACCGACTTCAGGAAACCAAAACTATTGACGTGCAGGTAATTGAGGTAATGCGCGTAAAGACCGCCGCCCAAGCCCGCGAAGGCGGCGCCGATCACGAAGGCGGTGACTTTGACTCGGGTGTTCGAGATGCCCAAGGAGAGCGCCGCGATTTCGTCGTCGCGGATGGCCATGAAGGCAAGCCCCTTGGAAGAACGCGTCATGCGCCCCACGACGTAGACGGTGAGGGCGGCGAAGAGAAATACCCAGAAAAAATTCGAATAGCCCGGGATGTCGGAGAAACCGCGGGCCCCGCCCACCGAATCCATGTTGTTGATGATGACCAGGACGATCTCGCCGAAGCCCAGGGTCGCGATGGCCAAATAATCGCCGCGCAGTCGCAGGGTCGGAAGACCGATGGCGAGGCCCGCCAACACCGCGGCGAAGGCGCCGATCGCCAGCGAGAGCAGGAAGAGGGCGGGATCGAGGGCCGTGGAGGGGATGAAAGCGAGCCAATGCTGCAAGGACGGATGGGCATAGACGCTGAAGGCGGCCGAGGCGTAGGCCCCCACCGCCATGAATCCCGCGTGGCCCAGGTTGAATTGGCCCGTATAGCCGTTGATCAGGTTGAGCGAGGTGGAAAGGATGATATTGATGCCGATGTAGACCAGAATTTGCAGATAATAGGCGTTGAGATAGCCGTTGAAGAGCCAGTTGCCTATTAGCAAAAGCGCGATGGTCAAGAGGGGGAGTAGCAATCGTCTCATTACACCTTCTCCCGTGTGCTTTTTCCCAAAATGCCGCTGGGTTTCAACAACAAGATCAAGATCAATAGGATGAAGGCCAGGGCATTGCGGTAGGTGCTCGAAATATATCCAGCGACCAGAGTCTCGGCGATGCCCATGATGAGCCCGCCGATCAAGGCGCCGGGGATACTGCCGATGCCTCCCAAGACGGCGGCGACGAAGGCCTTCAGTCCCGGCATCAGTCCCATCAAAGGATCGATCTTGGGATTGGAAAGGCCGACCAAAATCCCCGCGGCGGCGGCCAACACCGAACCCAGCATGAAGGTCATGCTGATGATGCGGTCGACGTTGATGCCCACCAGGTGGCTAGCCGTATGGCTGAAGGAGACGGCGCGCATCGCCTTGCCCGTCTTGGTGTTCTGCACGATGAAGCGCAGGCCGAACATCAGCGCGAAGCTCACGACGAAGATCGCGAGTTGGATGTTGTTGATGATGACGCCGTGGAAATTCACGACTTCCCGGGTCTCGATCAGCGTGGGAAAGAACTTGGGATCGGCGCCGAAGAGCCATTGTCCGAAATATTCGAGGAAGAGCGAAACGCCGATGGCGGTGATCAGGGCGTTGATGCGCGGGGCCTTGCGCAGCGGTCGATAGGCCAGTCGCTCGATCAAGGCCCCGAGCAGGGCGCAGACCAGCATCGAGGAAATCATGACCAGGGTGAAACGAACGAAGGAATCGCCGCCGGTGAAAATCCGCGCCGCGTAATAGCCCACCATCGCACCGACCATGTAGACG
>JAIOPF010000100.1 GCA_021414045.1 Deltaproteobacteria bacterium
CGTGCCGCGCCCTTCGCTCAACTCGGTGCCTTCGATCAGGCACATGCCCGGATACACGACGGCCGTGTCCACCGTGGGCATGTTGGGGCTGGGGTATATCCAAGGGATTTCGATTTCGTCCATGTAACGGCGTCGGTGCCAGCCCTTCATCGGGATGACGGTCAAATCGCAGGCGATGCCGAACTCTTGCTGGAACATCGTGGCGAGTTCGCCCACCGTCATGCCGTGTCGGTTTGCCAGCGGGAACCAACCCACGAAAGAGCGAAAGGCTGGGTCGACGAGATTCCCCTCGACTTGATGTCCATTGATCGGATTGGGGCGGTCCAAGACCACGACCTTCGTGCCGGTCTGGGCCGCGACTTCCATGCAAAAGGCGATGGTGTAGATGAAGGTATAATAACGTGCGCCCACGTCTTGCAGGTCGCAAATCAAGACGTCCACGCCGGTCAGCGACTCGAGAGTGGGTTTGAGGCTGGCTTCATCCTTGCCGTAGAGACTGTAGACGGGAATACCCTGATAGGTTGAAGCGACCACGGTTTCCATGTCTTGGGCCTGGCCGTGAATGCCATGTTCGGGGCCGAAGAGGGCCACGAGTTTCGCCGAAGGTTCTTCGCGCAGTACTTCGAAAGCGTGTCGAAGGAGCTTGTCGACGGAAGCCGGATGGGCGAGGAGGGCGACGCGTTTGTTTTGTAGAATCTTGCGATGAAGTCTTAGGAGTCGATCAAGGCCGCTTTGCATCGTGTTTCAATAAAACGCCTTTCGGCACCAGGTCCATTCAAATGATGGTTCCTCGAATAGGGGCATCCTTGGCTTGCTTCTCAGGCGGCTTTAGTAAAATAATGGGATAAAGGGAAACCCTGGCGGGTTTAAGCCGATAATAGGCTTGGTATGGAGGTCGCTTTCGTGAAGAAATATTTGATATTATTGAGTTTTTTTGCAGTGTTTGGATTGGCCTCCCAGGCCAAGGCCCAATGCTATGGCTGCAATATTTATGGCGGCGGGTACTATCCTTGGGGATTTAATTACAGTACGGCCGCCTTCGCCGTGGATCAGGGTTTCGCGACCCTGCAAGCTACATGGACCGCCATCGAGCAGACCCAGGCCCTCGAGAAACAAATCGAAATTCGCCGCAATAATTTAGAGAATTTTAAATCCGTGCAGGCCTATTATACGACCGGCATTCCCGCCTTCGCCCCGGTCAGTCCCGAGGGCAAGCCGCGCTCGCCCAAGATCACCTGGCAAGACGTCGAATCGATACGCTAATTCCGCTATCTTCTCGCTAAAATCACCGCGAACACCAGGGCCGCGAAGGCCAAGCGATAGAGCACGTAGACTCGGAAGGAATATCTCTGCAAAAAATACAGCATGTACTTGATGGCCAGATAGCCAACGACGGCGCTGACCGTGATGCCGACGACCGTATTGAGGTCGGCGTGCCCATGAAAGAGATCCTTCAATTTTAGCAGGGCCGCTCCCGCGACGATGGGCGTGCTCAGTAGGAAAGAGAAGCGCGCCGCGGTTGGGCGATCCATTTTGCGCAATAGTCCCGTGGTGATGGTGACTCCGGAACGGCTCGTTCCCGGAATGATCGCCAGTGCCTGCGAGGCTCCGACCCAGAGACTGTCCCAAAAGGTGACTTGTTCAAGTTTTTTCGTCTTGGGCGCGAAACGGTCGACCAGGCCCAAGATGATGCCCATCAGCGCCATCATGGTGGCAACGAGGGCGGGGCTGCGGAACACCGTTTCGGCATAGTGCTCGAGCAGATATCCCGCGGCGGCCCCGGGAATCGTCGCGAAAATCAAAAACCAGATCAATTTTTCTTGCGGTCCGTAATTCGCCGGCTTTTTGCCGAGCGAGCGAAAGAAGGCTCCGGTGAGATCGATCCAGTCCTTATAAAAATAGGCGAGCAAGGCGATCAGAGTGCCCAAGTGCAGCGCGACGTCGAAGGTCAATCCGGGATCGGGAAAATTCAACAGCCAGGGCAAGATGACGAGATGGGCCGAGCTGGAAATGGGCAAGAATTCGCCCAGTCCTTGCACGATGCCCAAGAGAGTTGTGGGTCGACGCCGATGGGATAATTCGTCACGCGCATGAACTTTAGTCCCATCGTCTCCCCGGGCTTGTAGCGGTCGTAGTCGGTCTGCAGGATCAGTTTTTCATTTTCTTGCGGAGTTTTGTCCTCGGTCTTGCTCGTCTTTTCGTCCCAATATCGGGAGGGGCCGGAGTCCATATGAAAATGTCGTCCATGGTAGTAGCCGATGCCGCAGCAATCCAGGGATTTGACGAATTCGAAGACCTGGGCCGAATCGACGCCGCCCAGGATGAGGTCGCCTGCCGCCGCCTCGATATGCATGCTGGACTGGGCCGCGAGCTTGCCTTGGTCGCGCAGCGAATGATTGAGTTTGGGGCTGCGGTAACCGGATTTGAGGTTGTAGCTTCCCCCCTGCATTTGATCTTGTACGTAATCTAGAATTTCGACGAAGCGAAGGGACATGCGCTCTTGGGGATCTTCCCAATCGGCTTGGAAGACGCGATTCAGCTTCTTGAGTCCGGCTTCATTATAGCTGCCGTCGGGACTGCGATAGGTCAGGGTCTGTTGATTGACGACCAGGGTCCCGTCTCCCGAGATCCAGTATCGGGGGTTGGTCCCGGCCCAGGCGAGAGAGCTGACAGACAGGAGGGCGAGGCCTAAAAGTAGTTTTTTTACTGGCATAAAAGTGGCTTTTGACAGAAACGGGCGCTAGCTAGTAAGGTTGTGAAAAATCTTAAGGACGCATCGAATGATCATCGGTCTAACCGGAAAAAATGCCTCGGGTAAAGGGGAAGTTGCGCAGGTCCTCCAAGAGGGTGGCTTCAACTATCTTTCGCTTTCGGACCTGCTCCGCGAGGAGCTGCGCA
>JAIOPF010000069.1 GCA_021414045.1 Deltaproteobacteria bacterium
CGAGGCCACCGCCGAAGCCAGCCATCCCGCCCTCCGCTCGGGCTGCAGCGCGGCCGTTTCCGTCGAAATCGACGGCGAGGAAAAACTGGTGGTCTTCTGCGAGCTAGAGCGCCGTTACCGAAAGTCCCAGGAACATTTCGACATTCAGCGAAGGCGCGACGGGGAAAATCCCGACGTGGTGGAAACGTCCATCGACGAGAAACCAGATCCTCGGAGGATCCTCGGGCTGATCCATGAAAGCATTTCCCGGAACCACGAGGTCCAAGCCCACTACGTCGTGCTGCTCAAGCCGCGAAGCATTCCCAAGACCTCTAGCGGGAAAATCCAGCGCCATGCCTGCCGGGCGGAGTACCTCGAGGGCGAGCTCGATATCATCGACCAATGGCTCAAGCCCGCTACCGGGAAGCGAGCCGACTCCGCGGTAAACGACGACGGAAAAGGCCCTCCGCAAATCGTCGAGGCCTGGTTGCTCAGCAGGATTCGCGAGAAACTATCCTTGGAACAAGACATCGATACCCGAGCTTCGCTGGCGTCCTACGGCATCGATTCGCTCTCCGCCCTGGAGTTCGCGCAGGATATCGAAGCCAAATTCTCGGTCGAAGTCCCCATCGGCCTTCTTTTCGAGAGTCGGAGCATCGCGGAAGTCCTGGTTTCGATCGAGGCCTTGATTCGATCCAGGGACGGCGCGACAGGCCCAATCCCGCTGGATCTTGCCGCCCAGGTCTTGCTTGACCCGGAAATCAACGTGCATCCGACGAACTTGAGGACACCCGCCGAGGCAAACTCGATTTTCCTCACGGGTGCCACGGGCTTTTTGGGAGCCTACCTACTGAAAGAATTAATGGAAAAAACCGAGGCGAGGATTTTTTGCCTCGTTCGAGCCGAGAACGCGACGGCCGGGTTTCAACGACTCCGGGAAAACTTGAGCTTTTATTCCTTGTGGCGGGACTCTTGGGAGAGCCGCATCGTCGCGGTGCCAGGTCATTTGAGCTCCCCCCGTTTGGGCCTCAGCGAGGCAGATTTCACGGCGTTGGCCGGAGAGATCGACGTGATCTACCACAATGGGGCCTTGGTGAACTTCATCTATTCCTACCAAGATTTGCAGGCCGCGAACGTCTCGGGAACCCGCGAAATCCTCCGGCTCGCCTGCTTGGCGAAAACCAAGCCGGTGCATTACGTCTCGACCTTGAGCGTGTTCCGGCCGGACGGGGATCCCCAAGGCCGAGCCTTCGAAGAATCGGATGCGCTGGAAAACGGCTCCGGACTGCTCAACGGCTACGCCGAAAGCAAATGGGTCGCCGAAAAAACCCTCGCCTTGGCGAGGGAACGAGGCTTGCCGATTTCGATCTACCGCGTGGGAGAGGTCGTGGGAGACGGTGGTGGCGGCCTGATGAAGTCTTCCCAAGACGCGAACAGCCTCCTGCTCAAGGGCTGCGTCGACATGGGATGCGCCCCGCGCCTGAGTTTCCAATGGTATTATGTCCCGGTCGACTACGCGACCGGCGCCATCGTCCATTTGTCTATGAAACCCGCCTCCTCGGGAAAGAATTTTCACATCACCAATCCCGAGCGCATCTCCAGTAGCCAAGTCTTCCGTTCCTTGTCCGCCCTCGGCTACGAGGTCGAGGAGATCCCCTACTCCGCTTGGATGGAGCGGGTCTCGGACTTCCTCAAAAAAACGCCCCGACATCCCCTAGCGGCCCTGATGCCTTTCTTGAAGAAGCCGGCGGTGCGGAACCTCGGAGAAGCCCAAGGAAACCTGAAAATCGACTGCCAGGCGACGGTAATGGCCATCGATGACCCAGGTATTCAATGCCCAAAACCCGAGGCCCTGTTGGGCCAATTCCTGACCCAACTCGTGGCGAACGGATTTCTCGGAAAACCCACGGGGACCCGCGGGAGAATCGAAATCGTCGCGCCCTCGGTCTCGGGATCGGATCCGATTTTCGAACCGTTACGTTTCCGCAATTTAACCATCAAGAACCGCATCGTCCGCTCCAGCATTTCGGGTCGCATCGACAACTACGACGGATCGGGGACCCAGGCCCGCGTCAACTGGGAAGAGCGTTTCGCGCGCGGCGGCGTGGGCGCCATCATTTCCGCCCACGTTCCGGTGCAATTGCGCGGAAGAATCCTGCCTAACTACGCCTTCATCGATCGCGACGACACGATTCCCTTCTGGAGGGAAGTCGGCGAGGCGGTCCATCGTCACGACTGCAAGTTCATCATGCAACTCGCCCACTCCGGCAGGCAGCAAGACGTCGCCGGGGTCGAAAATCGCGGACACATGTCCTTGAGCAGCAGCTCGGGCGTGGATACTTTCCATGGCTTGGAGAGTCGGGCCATGACCCAAAGGGAAATCCATGATGTGATCGGATATTTCGCGGCGGCCGCTCGCCGCGCCCGGGAAGCCGGACTGGACGGCATCGAACTGCACGCCGCCAACGGCTACCTTTTCACGCAATTCATGAGTTCGGCGATCAACAAGCGGAAGGACGAATGGGGAGGCAGCCTCGAGAATCGCGCCCGCTTCCTGCTCGAAGTCGTCAAAGCCATACGAGCCGAGGTAGGGCGGGATTTCCATCTGCAGGCGAAGATCAGCGCCGTCGACCATTCGAACGCGCTGATGTTCTGGGAGAAAAAGGGGAACACGCTGGAAGAGTCCGTGGAAATTTGCCGATGGCTGGAAGCGGCGGGGGTCGACGCCATCCACGTCTCGACGGGCAATATGTTCCCTCATCCGAGGAATCCCGCTGGCCCCTTGCCGCAGCGCGAAGCCGCCGACTACTACCCTATCATGCTTAAAAGCGGAAAGCACACATTCCGGAACTACCTCTTCTTCAAGTTCAAGCCGCTCTACGCGATGTTCAACTATCTGTGGAGCCGCACCATCCCGAAGCAGATCGAGGGACTGAACCTCGCGGACTCGCGAGCCATCAAGCAGGCCGTCGGGATACCGGTGCTCTGCACGGGAGGCTTCCAAACCGCCTCCCTTATCCGAAACGCGATTCGCGGCCAGGGTTGCGACGCCGTCACCATCGCCCGCCCGCTGATGGCGAACGTCGACCTGCCGAAAATCTTCGCCGCGGGGCGGGACAAACCGGAGAAGCCTTGCACCTACTGCAACAAGTGCCTGGCGAACGTGCTTGAAAATCCCTTGGGTTGCTATGAAGTTTCCCGTTTCGGAGGGGATCAAGAGCGAATGATGGAAGAATTGATGAGCTTCTACAAAGCCAACCCCGAACAGACCGAGGCCGTGCCAGAGGAGCTGGAAAAGGTCGCCGGAAGCCGAACGCTAGCTTAGCGTCCGCCCGCGATGGCCGGGACGATGGAGAGCTCGTCGCCGTCCTTCAACGCCGTCTCCTCGCTTTTCAGGAAGCGGATATCCTCGTCGTTCACGTAGAAATTAATGAAACGGCGCAGCGTTCCCTTGTCGTCATAGAGGCGTTCGCGCAGGCCCGGATGCTTCTCTTCCAGAGCCGCCAAGACGGCCTTGACGTCAGCGCCCGAGACCTCGACTTCCGGCTGGTTGTTGGTGAGCTTTTGCAGCGGGGTGGGAATGCGGATCTTAATGGCCATGACCTTCTCCTTCGTTGGACTCCGTGCTCGGGATGCGAATGGTAAAACAACTTGATATCGAAGCCCTTGCTCTCGGCTTCCTTCTCGACGATTTTCACCTCTTTGGGATCCATCTGGTAGGCGGTCTTCGCCTCGCGGGGAAAACGGGCCGGATCCTTCGCGTGCAGCTCGTCCTGGATGTTCTTCACGGGGAAAACGCCGATGGCCGCGCGCTTGCCCTTGGGACCGATGACGATGCCGCAGGCTTCGTTGGGGTATTCGCGTTCGGCATGACGCAGCATCATGTCGAGGACGTAACTGGAAATTTGCAGGTCTCTTTGCATAAAATTTAAAGGGGCACGTAGCGATCGCCGTGATCGCATAAAATGGTGACCACCACGCCTTCTTTCAAGCGGCTCGCCACTTCGATGGCGCCGGCGACATTGCCGCCGCTGCTGTGGCCGACGCAAAGCCCCTCTTCTTTGGCCAGACGTTCGGCCATGGCATAACCCGTCTCGGTCTCCACCGGAAACACGCCGTCGAGGATCTCGGGATGATAGATCGCCGGGATGATGGAGGAAGCCATGTGCTTCAAACCCTCCAAGCCGTGCAGCTGTTCGGCGGGCTCGCTGGCATAGCACTTAATGTCTCGGCGAAAATCTTTCAAGCGCCGCGAAACCCCCATGACCGTCCCGCTGGTGCCGATGCCCGTGATGAAATGCGTCACCCGGCGACCGGTCTGCTCGTAAATCTCCACCCCGGTCGTATCGTAATGGGCCTGAGGATTGAAACGATTGCTGTATTGGTCGGGCATGAAATATTTCTCGGGATTTTCCTGCTTGAGCTTGTGCGCCAAGCGAATGGCGCCGTCGCTTCCGTCCATGGCCGACGAATAAGTCAGGCTGGCCCCGAAGGAGAGGGCCATTTCCTTGCGCTGTCGGCTGACGTTCTCGGGAACGACCAATTCGACCTTATAACCCAGGACGGCTCCGATCAGGGAATACGCCACGCCGGTATTGCCGCTGGTCGGGTCCATGATGATTTTATCTTTAGTCAATTGGCCGGATTTGACGCCTTCGGAAATCATGCGATAGGCGGGGCGGTCTTTGACGGAACCACCGGGGTTGAAGTACTCGACCTTGACCCAGACTTCGACCTTTTCGGGCAGCCCGCGCGTCACTTCGCGCAGCCGCACCAGGGGAGTATTGCCGATTTTTTCAAGGATCGAACGAATCACAAATTCCTAGCCGGCGATGACGTTCATCTCGATAGGCTCGACGGTGAGGCCTCGAGATCGGAAATATTCGATGGCCTCGCCGATCTTGTCGTCTTCGCCTTCCAATTCCAGGGCAATCAAGCCCACCGAGTCGTTAACGGAGGCGCTGCGAATATTAAAACGGACCTTGTACTTGTCGTACATGTCACAAATAATCGCGTCTTTGACCGTATCGGTGGGAAAAGTCAGGTAAACCTTGCGTTTAAATCGTTGGGCCATGAGGCACTCCTTAATTAGCGGGTTTGTCTCCGCTGGACGCGGAACCGCGGATAGTATGAAGATTCACCGCGATTTTCGCAATCACTTATGATGCTTCTGGTACAGATCGTCGAACTCCCCAAGCTTGGCGTTGATGATCTTGGGCTCGCCGACCTTGCCAACCAGCACCTCTTGGGTTTTCAGGCCATTTCCGGTGATGCAGAGGACGACGCTTTCGTCCTTATTGATGCGGCCTTGGGCAATGAGCTTTCGCGCGACGCCCAGGGTGACTCCCCCGGCCGTTTCCGCGAAGATACCCTCGGTCTGCCCGAGCAGCTTCATCGAATCGACAATCTCCTCGTCGGTCACGTCCTCTCCCCAACCGCCGCTCTTGCGCATCACGTTGGCGGCGTAAAAGCCGTCGGCGGGGTTGCCGATCGCCAACGATTTGCAGATCGTGTCCGGACGTACGGGCTTGAAGAGTTCCCATTCGTTCTTGACCGCCGTGGTGATGGGGCTGCAGCCGGTGGCCTGGGCGCCGAAAACCTTGATGGGACTCTTCTCGACCAAGCCTATCTTTGTCAGCTCGTCGAAGGACTTGGCCAGCTTGGTAATCAGCGAACCGCCCGCCATGGGGACGACGATGTTCTGCGGAATCTTCCAGCCCAGTTGCTCGGCGATCTCGTAGCCCATCGCTTTCGAACCCTCGGCGTAATAGGGGCGAATGTTGATATTGACGAAGGCCCACTTGTACTTCGCGGCGATCTCGCTGCAGAGGCGGTTGACTTCGTCGTAGGTCCCCTTGATACCGACGAGGTTGGTCCCAAAAACCAAAGTACCCAAGACCTTCCCCTGTTCGAGATCGTAGGGAATGAAAATATAGCTTTCCCAGCCGCTGGCGGCGGCGTTGGCGGCCACCGAATTTGCCAAGTTGCCGGTGGAAGCGCAGGCGACGGTCTTGAAACCGAATTCCTTGGCCTTCGACATGGCGACGGAGACCACGCGATCCTTGAAGGAAAGGGTCGGATAATTGACCGCGTCATTCTTGATGTAGAGCTCCTTCAAACCCAAGGCCTTCGCCAGGCGATCGGCCTTCACTAGGGGAGTCCACCCGACCTGGGCGCCGACCGTCGGCTCGCCGTCGATGGGCAAGAGCTCTTTATAGCGCCACATATTGGTGGGCCGGCCCTGAATCGCCTCGCGAGTCAGGGACTTCTTGATCTCGTCGTAGTTGTAGACGACTTCCAGGGGGCCGAAGCAGAATTCGCAGACATGCAGCGGCTCCTTGGGAAATTGGTGATGGCATTCACGGCATTGCAAGCCTTTAACGAAGGTCACTTGATCATTCTCCATTCGGTGAAGCTTCCGGGACACGACGTGAAACCGCGATCTCTCTCGGCTTTACGTCGCATTCCTCATGCCGCACCTTGAAAATACTTCTCGATGCTAAAATAACGCTCCCCTTTGTCGGGGAAAACCGTCACGACTTTTTTGCCAGAGCCCAGCTGTTTGGCCACCCGCAGGGCGGCGACATAAGCGGCCCCCGACGAGATCCCCATCAGCAAACCCTCGCTGCGGGCGAGAAATTTGCTCGCCCGATGGGCTTCTTCGTCACCGACGCATTCGACGGCGTCGATCAAGCTTCGGTCGAGGATTTCAGGGATGAAACCCGCTCCGATGCCCTGAATATAATGCACTTGCGGCTTTTTCCCCGACAAGACCGCCGCCTTTTCGGGTTCCACCGCGACGATGCGGCAGCGGGGATTCATTTCTTTCAAGACCGACCCGATGCCGGTCAAGGTGCCCCCCGTCCCCACGCCCACCACGAGGGCATCGATTTGTTCGGCGGGAATTTCTCGCAATATTTCCGGGGCCGTCTTTAGGCGATGGGTCCCGGAATTGTCCGGATTGCTGAATTGCCGGGGCAGAAAACAACCCGGATGCTCGCGGGCCAACGCTTCGACCTTGGCGATGGCGCCGGGCATTTCGTCCTCGGCCTTCGTCAGGATGATTTCGGCGCCCATTTCGCGCATCAAATACCGCCGTTCGAGGCTGTAATTTTCGGGCATGACCAAGATCAAGCGGTATTTTTTCACCCCGCAAACCAAGGCTAAGCCGATGCCGGTATTTCCGCTGGTCGGTTCGATGACGACCCCACCCGGCTTCAGCTTGCCGGAAGCCTCCGCGGCCTCGATGATATGCAGGCAGATACGGTCTTTGATGGAACCGCCCGGATTGAAGCTCTCGAGCTTGGCGTAAATCCCCGCGTGACCCGCCGGGACGGAAGGTCCGAGTTGCATCAAAGGGGTGTTCCCGATGGATTCTAAAATCGTGTTCATTGCAAAACGCCGCTAAAACAAAAAAAAACCTCTTCCGGTATCCGAAGAGGTTCAACGACTCTCCTTATCTGCTCCCTTAAAAACGTTCAAGGGACGGATGTAGCACCCGCCTGTAGCGGGTTGCTGTGGGATCTTAGGGCCAGTTCCCTCCCCCACTCTGGATAAGTAAGCCCCATGGCAGGGGCGGATTCAAATTGTCAGACAAATGGCCTATCGTGACGGCGCCGGAGGTGTCAATACAAAATCCTTGCGAATGGCTGTAAAATCCGTATCTTATTGGCCTCGAGCCCCTTTCCTCAAATCTTCAATTACGGGTAACCTACGTGAGAAATCCACGCCGTCTGCAGATCCTCTTTGGTCTATTTCTATTCATTGCCTGCCTGCTCCCCCTCCGTGGGGCCTGGGCCGGTTATTTCGACCCTAAATTGAAGTGGTATACGCTGAGCACGCCCCATTTCAACATCAACTACCATGCGGGCGAGGAAGCCGTCGCCCAGCGCATGACCGTGATCGCCGAGAAGGTCTACGAAGAGCAATCCCCTAAATTCAAATGGAAACCCTGGGGTCGCACCGAAATCGTCCTCACCGACACCACCGACATCAGTAACGGTTTCACGACGACGCTCCCTTACAATTACATCCTACTTTTCATCGCCATCCCGCAGGGCGACTCAACCCTGAATTATTACGACGACTGGCTGCACGATCTCTTCCTCCATGAATTCACCCATACCCTGCACCTCGACATGTACGGCGGCTTGGTCAAACCCTTCCGCTGGATCCTCGGCCGTCTCATCACGCCGAACGGTCTCACACCCGGTTGGGTGCGCGAAGGTATCGCGACCCAGCAAGAGTCCTTGGACGGCAAGGGTCGCGTGAACAATAGCTTTTCCGACATGATGTTGCGCACCGACATCCTCAACAACCAATTCCTCGCCATGGACCAGATGGCCGGTCTGCAATTCGACTGGCCCGCCTCCAACGCGGCCTACATTTACGGCGGAAAATTCTGGGCCTACCTCGCGGACACCTACGGCCAGGACAAGATCGTGGAGTTCTCGCATCGCTACAGCAACTCGATGTGGCTGTTCTCGCTCAACAACAAGGCCCGCAAGACCTTCGCCGGAAAGAATTTCTACAAGTTGCACGACGAGTGGAAGGAAGTCCTCACTCAAACCTACATGAAGCAGAAGCAGGAAGTCGAAGCCAAGGGCGTGACGGCGACCTCCGACGTGCGGCACATGGACGGCAATTTGAGCAATCCGACGGTCAGCCCCGACGGCCAGTGGATCGTCTACGGCCAGACCGATGTCCACGACAAGCCCGAGATCCGACGCATGAAGATCGACGGCACCAGCGACGAAACCCTGGCCAAAGGCCGACTGGGCAGCCAGTACAGCTGGTCTCCCGACGGCAAAAAGATCGCCTACAGTTCCATCGGGACCTACAAGCACTATTATAAATACAACGAACTCTATGTGCTTGATCTCGAGACCAAGAAAGTCCAGCAGTTGACCACGGGGCAGCGGGCCTTCCACCCCGACTATTCTCCCGACGGGAA
>JAIOPF010000070.1 GCA_021414045.1 Deltaproteobacteria bacterium
GGTAGCCGCCCATGCCGATCACCCAGCGGGGCTCTCGCGCCGGTTCCCGCGGGAGGTAGCTCCACGATTCACTTGTCGAAGGACGTCACAAAAGGTCCGGGCGCCTGGCAGAAAGGGGATTGGATTTCCATCGCCACCACGGGGTTCAATCCTGTTGAAACCGAAATCGTTCAAATCGCCGATCTCAAGCCTGATAATCTCGGCGGTACGCAAGTGACGCTGTCCCAGCCCTTGGGCCATTACCATTTTGGTGGCCCCGACCCCGGCGACCCTTCCCTCGAAACTTTCAACGAATGCTCCGGATTCAACTACGGCGTCGACGAGCGCGCTGAGGTAGGCCTGCTTTCCCGCAACATCAAGTTGACCGCCAAGATCGAGTCGGCAAAAAACGACCTCCATTGGGGCGGAGAAATGCGATTTTTGCCGGACTTCAAGGAAGTTTCCGTTCAAGGGGTGGAGTTTGAAAAATTTGGCAAGGATCAATTGGCCAGTTATCCCATCCATTTTCACATGGCTGGAGATGTCAGCGCCAAGAAACCTCTGATCAACGCGAATAGCATCCACCATAGCTATAATAAGTGCGTCACCCTCCACATGACCGACAACGTCACGGTCGAAAACAATGTCTGTGTCCGCGTCGTGGGGCATATGTTTTACGAGGAGATGGGTTACGAATCGGGAATACGATTTTTGCATAATCTGGGCTTGGGCGCGATGAGCAATTACTTCGATGTGAGCGCGGGTGAAAATCAGACCCGGGATGAAAAAATCAAAAATTTATGGTGGGCTGGGGATCATCTAGGACAAAAGAATTCCCCTGATTATAATGGCTATGATGGATTCAATATCCCGGACACGGGCAACCAGTCGGGGCCTGTGCGCGGTGTTTGCGCCAGTCCTGTCGCCAATGAGGGCGGTTTGATCATCGGGTTGAATCCCAATACGCCCGAGCACAAGGGGAATTGCAAGAGCGACGAAATTTACTTCGAAGCGGCCAGCGGTTTTTGGATCATCCATCCCGGGACCGTTTTGGTCGGGAATTCCATTGGCGGTTGCCAAGACGTCGGCCGAGGCTATTGGTACGTGCCTCCCAAAAATCGACCGAATGCCGGGGTTCCCGCGGATCTCACGACTCTCTCCCAAAAGGAACTCGGAGAATTCAAGAACAACCGGGTTCATGGCTGTTATTCGGGGCTTTATGCCGAACCTGAATTCAACATGCTGTCGGAACAATTATTCCCTCGCAAGGACGGGGTTCCCAACGGGAAGAATGTCCTCGCGGTGTTCGACGGCCTGACTTCCACCCGAAACCGGGACCGAGGTGTGTGGCTGCGCCCGATTTGGTTCGTGCTGACCCATGGTCGATTCGCCACCAATCGCAACAGCGTTAGTTTGGTGAGTTCCGGCGGATTGGACGGCAATGCGCCCGGAGTTTGGGCGCTTCTGGAAGACTCGGTGATCGTGGGGCTCAGTCAAAACAACGTCGATCGTTGGGGGCCTTGTCCCACCAACGCTCCCGATCTTTACGATTGCGTCCATCCCGGAAAGGTTGGCGTCTCGGCGCCCAATAGCGCCAAGGGGTTCCCGTCGCCCTACTATAACTTGTCGGGCTACATGATTTACGACGGGCCGGTTCGCATCTTCCGCGACCGCTTCGTTAACTTTAACGCGGATGTCACCCGGCAACTGACGTTGGCCGACGCGGATTTTCTCGACAAATACACCAGTTTTCCCCACGGAAATTTTCCGAATAAATACGAAGGAGACGCGGCCTTGGGGTGGTTTCAAAACAACCAGAGCGCCTATCCCACCGGGACGGTGAGCCGGGAATTGAGCTGGGACAACGTGGATCTGCGACACCAGATCTATACCGAAAAGGTCAACCTGGGGGACTTCCAAGACGGCGATCGAAATACCGCGATTCTAGACAAAGATGGCACGCTCACCGGATTCCACGTCGTCGATGCCGACGGCAATGAAGTGCCGGGCGCCGAGCCTATTTCCCTGAATAACCTCGAGTTCAACCATGCTTCCAACTCAGTGGACGAGTGCCTGTCCGAAGGGCAGCAAGACAATCAGGTGGAAGGACGCCCGACTTCACTGATCTCGGCGGGGCATTATGCGACCCTGGAGTTCCAGGGATTGTTTCCCTCTCCCTTGCCGAAAGATCCCATCAAGCAATTGATGACCTTCGAGAAGGACCAATTGGAGTTCGACGAACATCCTGAAATGAAGTTGACCAGCCGTAACGGCCTCGGCGTTTGGGAACCCAAGGTCGCCAGCGGCTATGGATACACCGTGGGGGCCAGCACCTGCACGCGGAAGCCGGACTGCGCGGACCAAGCGGGTATTCCGGCCCGGGTTCAAAACCCTCCGAACCGGGATCCCGTCAATGGTTGTCCGGCTAATGCCGTCACCCCCGTGCCGCCGGACGGCGTATGTCCCGCTCCCTCGGTGGCGGGCGTCGATCAAGCTAGTCAACCGGCATGCATTTATCCCAAGGACACCTTGGATCCCGCCGCGAGCATCGCTGAGCTGACCAATCTCGACGGTTCGCCCAATTTGGCCAAGTATTTCTACGATGCTTCCGCGGGCATGCTTTTTTTCAACGTGGTTCAGGATATCCCGAATGCCTTTGGGCCCTCTCCCTTGGGCACTTGCACGGGTTCGGCCGGCGATGATCCCACTTGCCCGGTCCTTTCCGAAGGGGAGAGTTACTACGCCTGTCCCGCGGGTGGCTGCGTTGACTACGTCGTGAACTTAAGCGGCGCATACGATCCAGGTCCTTCGAATTGCCAGCCGTATCCGACTTACGAACAGCCCAGACCCGCGGGCGAATTGAAGCTGGCCTATTTGGGTGGGAACACCGAGGTGAAACCGGTGTTTGACGGAGGCAACGACGGCAAATTCCCGCACTATGTCTCCGATCAAGAGCCGGCTTGCCCGACCACCGTGGTGGCCGGCGCCAGTGAGAATGACGCGCTTGGCTTGAAATACGCGACCAGCGGGGACATTCCCGCGGCTCCTAGCTGCCCTACAGCCCTTTCACCGCAAATCAACGGGGGGGGCTGCTCTCTGGGTAGTGGTGAATTTGGAGCGAGTGTATTTATCCCCCTCTTGATCTTGTCGGGCCTCATGATCTGGCGGAAGAGAAAGCTCCAGAATTGATCTGCGATGATACTCGCTATCGTCTGTCCGGAGACCTTATTGAGGTTGACGCGAACGGCGAAGGGCAAGCTCCAAGGAGGCGCGGCGATTTTTGGTATTACCAAGCAAATGCTTAGGATAATCCCCTAGCCGTAATTCTTGTTCTCCCCGATAGGACGTTCCCCCCTTATCCCGTAAATTCTCTTCAATGTATCCGACCATCTCGAACGTGAAAGCGAACTAAAGAGTTGCCCTTGCTTTGGTCAGGGCCACGGATCCTTAAAGGAGTTGAACATGCGAAGAATCATTTTTATCCTTGGCCTATTGTTTGTCGTTTCCTTTCCGTATATTTCTCACGGCGCCAATCAGGGATCTGTCACCGTGGGTCCTCGGGGAGTTTCCGTGGACCTCAATAAGACCCCACCCGCTCAGGTAATCATCGATCGACGGCCCGTCGTTGTCGAAAGGCCTGTCATCGTTGAACGCCCAGTCGTGGTCGAAAAAACGATAGTTCAACAAGCTCCGGAAAAAAACAGCGGCTCATGCAGCATGTCGAGCGCCGCGACTTCCCTCCCTGGAATTGGGGCCATAGGCGCTCTGATGTTTCTATTGCTGGGCGGCAGAATCCTTCACAAGGCGAAGGTTAATATAGATTAAAAAACCAACCGGATTACCAATCCGAGGAACATGGTTCGTTCCATGCGTCTCCGCTAGTTTCCACCTCATCGAGCACACTCTTGGATAAAAGTGACTTCACCCATATGCGACTCATGAAACCGCTGATCTATTTCTCCCTATTCCTTTTAATTCCAGCGGCATTGCCCGGTCTGGCCCGCGCTAAGAAAGATAAATACAAGATGAAATACAGTAGAATGGATCGAAATCAGGATGGCATCGTGACGTTGAGTGAATGGCGCGGTGGAGATAACGTATTTCATGGCAGCGACTGGAATGGTGACGGTGTGCTCTCTGGCAACGAAGTGACGGGAGGATTCCTCCGGGCCAACGATTATGATCGAAATCACTCCGAAGAGCGCTTTCGTGATCTCGATAAGAACAAAGATGATAACGTCTCCCTCAAGGAATGGGACGGTCTTTTGAAAGCATTCAATCGACTTGACGACAACCGAGACGGTGGTTTGGCACCTAAAGAGTTCGTCAACCGCGCCGTTGAAGGGACCGATCGATTCACGGCGTTTGATCTAGACCGGAACGGCTATATTTCTCGAGCCGAATGGCTTGGCGATGCGGTCCGTTTCAAAGCGGTCGACAAAAATGGCGATGGTCGCTTGAGCCGCAAGGAGTTCCCGCTGGCGCTCTCGTTGGAAAGCAGGGGGGATTCACGTTCGGGGTCTAATTGAGAGCAACGTTATTCCCTGGCGAGGATCGGTCCATCCGGAAAATCTATCCTCAAATCCGAATTTCGGTTAGAAAAGAAGGCATGATCAGCAAAACCGCGGAACTCTACGACCTTATTTACTTTCATAAAAACTATTCTTCCGAAGCCGCTTACATTTCCGAGATCATCAAACGCCATAATCCCAGCGCTTCGTCATTGCTGGATGTCGCCTGTGGCACGGGCCGTCACCTCGAGTTCCTGTCCGGACAATACTCGGTCGAAGGGATTGATTTGGATCCAGGTGTTTTGGAAATCGCGCGGCAGCGATTGCCGAACGTCAAATTTACCGAAGCCGACATGACGGAATTTGTTTTGGGGAGAAAATTCCATGCCGTGGTTTGCCTGTTTAGCGGAGTTGCCTACGTGGAGACCGTCGCTCGACTGAATCAAGCCGTTGACTCGATGGCGAAACATTTGACGCCCGAAGGGATTTTGATCGTCGAGCCGTGGGTGATTCCCGAAGCATGGCGGCCAGGAAACGTGGATGCCGTGTTTATTGAGGAACCCTCCTTGAAGTTGACGCGAATGGCCAGGAGCGAGGTGCGAGGAGGCGTGTCGGTCCTGGATATTCAGTATTTGATAGGGACTCCCGACGAAATTCGTCATGAAAGAGAAGAGCACAGGCTTGGATTGTTTTCTCATGAGCAATATCAAGCGGCGTTTGAGGGATCGGGTTTGACGGTCATTCACGATCTTGAAGGTTTGATCGGAAGAGGGCTTTATGTCGGGACAAAAAAATAAACGGACTCTCCCTATTTTTTCTTCCAAAGGTCCGGGAAAATCTTCTGCCCCAAGTCGGGCCTCATGTCATAAAACACCAAGATGATGGCGTAGAGCACGGGCAAGACCCGTGATCCAAAGAGGCCGAAGGCGGTCAAGGCGTAGCACAAGAGCGCGAAGGTTCCAATCAGGGTCACTTGCGCGGCGTTCGCCGCGAGAGAGTTCTTTCGGTCTTGCTCGAGGTTGCCGACGACAGGCGCATCGCGCGTCGGAAGGCCTATTGCTCCCGGAATCGTCGTTGCTTCGAAGGCTTTCTGAGCTTTGACGGCGGCGAGCAGCGACATGGCCGCCACGGGGATCCAGAACCCGGAGTTCGAGAGTAGGGTGCGCCAATCGACTCCCTCGAATACGCCAAAAACGATCGCGGGAACGACCATCGGCACGGAGATAAAAGCCGCGGAGGCGGCTAAGAGGATCGTGATCAGGAGGATCGCGACCAGGCGTGCCATTAGCAGGCGCGAGCGCGGATCGACGGCGGTCGGATCGTTTCGATCGCGGGTGGTGGCTACGATCAGCATGAGTCCTAGCGAAAGATCGAAGGCGGTTAGGAGGACATAAGCAGTGATGGTGCCGTGCAAGAAATACAAGGGCAGGAGGGGTATTGCGTGGCGCGCGATGCTGATCGCGAGAAGTTGTAGGCGCAACCATTGAGGGGGGTTGGGAAGAGGGTGGGGAATATGGTCGTGTCGAGGATCCATAGGGAATTCTTCATGAATAGGGGCGCGGTTGCCTCACTAGCCCCGCAAAAAATATAGGGTTCTTCGAATTATTTCACGTAAAAAACTGACAGAATCGGGATATCGGAATATATAGTTAGAGATCAAACAACGGACCGGACGGAAGGATCTACCCATGCGAACCCTATTCTGTTCCCTATTTTTTGTCCTGTGTTCGGTTTTTGTGAATCCGGCCCGGGGCGAGGAGAATTATCCCATTATCTCCGCCAATGGATTCTCCTGTTCGCAGGCGGAGGGTATGGTTTCTTGCCGCGGCTCATTTCCTTCCCAGCCCAATCCCGTCATCGAAGCGACGGGTTACAATGTGGTATGGATCCGGGGAGATTATCCCGGTTCCCGGTATACCTATTATAGTGATTCGGGCTGCCTTTGCGCCGCCGAGTTCGAGTCAAATGGCAAGGTGCGTACTCAAGAATGCACTTCTCGCTTGGGCAATCAAAAATCCTTCAAGGGTGGAAAATCGACCTACGATTGGTGTAAAAAAAATTAATGATTAAGAAGTTATGGTGGAGTTTCGCTGACTCTGGGTGAGGTGTAGATATTTATGCAAACGACTTCAAGGGGTATTTTTTCCTACCTCCTATTATTTGTTGCCTTCCTTGGCCTGATTTTCCTGGGCGTTGGCGGGTTATCCCTGTGGGAGGAAATCTCTAGTGCGAAATGGCCGTCTGTCGGCGGTATCGTGATTCAATCCGAGATCAAGCGTTGGCCACGAAAAAAGTCTGATTATGATTATCGAGCTCAGTTTCTTTACCAATATCAGGTTGAGCAAAGAACCTATGCCTCCGACCGCATTAGCACCGATCGTAACCGATTTAAATCAAAAATGGCGGGTGAAGAGGCGTTAGCGGAATATCCGGTAGGCAAGGCGGTTGTGGTTTTCTACAATCCTGATCACCCTGAGAAGGCGTTGCTTAAAACGGGCCTTCGCTTTGGCACCTTGGCAAAGACCTGCCTGGGAGCATTTTTGTTCCTAGGAGGAATTGCTTTTTCGCGAATTATTAAAAGACTTTAGGTAAATTAGGAACGAAACTTCTTTTCCTATTTCTAGGACTTGTAAGCGGAAAGGTCTCTCAGCGTAATCCGCGTGTCTAAGAGTTTGGTAACCCGTCTCGACGACAATTTGGAAAATCGTGCGGAAAGATGCTGTAACCAGCGCATGTATCTCATGGCGTCGATTTCCCAATGAAAATCGTATCCCGACTCCTTGAGCCAGCGTTCGAACTTCGATAAATCCCACTTTTCCTTGCGACCCAAACGGGCGACTTGGTAAACCACCGACATCCTGTCTTCCGGCGAAAGGATTGAGAAATAATGAACTCCCGCCATGCCCCTTTGTCCGCTGGAAATTCGGAATAAGGTCTCCGCAAAAACCTCAAAACCCTCCCGTTTTCCCGCCGAAATGAAGATGCTGCCTAGGAGAAGTCTAATTTTCGAGATCTGGCCCTCTTTGCTTTGGTGGATTTTTTCGATGGCGGGGAGGAGATTCGTTACTCCACCGAGGAGTTGGATCTTTTCCAAGGCCAGGTAAATCTCCAGGGTATCGGTTGAGCCCAACATTTTGGCCAAACCCTTAATGCCCTCGTTTCTCGTCGAACGCTTCTTGGCCAAGGCGAACAGCGCCGCCGATTGGACGTAGGGATTGGAATCTCGAGCTCGAGACCGGAATTCGGTTTCCATTCCTTGGTTCCGGAAATTTGCCAAATGAACCAGGGTTTCAGCGACGACTTTGGGGTCCTCGCTTTTGAGGCCGTCGAGACAAAACGCCGCCGCCCGATTTCCATAGAGGTGGGCTAGCTTTGATAGCGCCACTTGCCTGACTCGCAATCGTAGCGTTCTATCCGCCCCCAGGACAATTTCTTGAAAAAAGCGGATATTCCAGGGCGTTTCCAGCCGAGCCAAGGTCCTTAAAATAGAGGTGTGGATCTCTTCTTTGTCGGTTTCGTAAAAATACCGGATGAGGGTCTCGGAGACGGCATGTCGTTCCTGTTTCGAACGCTTCCCTAATGATTCAATCAAGGTCTTGAGAAATACTGTTTTAGGCTTTGATCTTAAAAAATGCTTCACGACGCGCAGGGGTTTTTTAAAGCCCATTCTTGCCAGTTGGCTCGCCGCTTTGATCTGTCCGGTCTTGTCTTCATGTTTCATGAATTTCCAAACCAGGATATTCCAAGCGAGGTTGAGCTTTCGAGTCGTTGCCAATGTCGCTAATGCCAAAAATAACATGCATGATAAAAGTACCGTTGATACGCGATGCGGAGAAAGCCATAGTCCGAGTACTGGTATGCCGACAACCAACACACGCACAAAATAAAATGATAAGTTAAAGGCTCTTTTTAGCAGATTCCTCAGCTGTTCGTTGAAGGAGGAGAAACAGGTTTCCAATCCAAAGGTGAAGAAGCCCTTGTAAGAGCCGCGTACCCCGGCCCCCACCAAAAAGGCCGTCGCTCCGATCGGAAGGAAAAAGGAGAGGAACAGGGCGGCAATCGCGCTGTAAGATGCTAGTCCCATCCAGAAGGTCGGAGCCTTGTGCTCCTTTTTCTCCACCAGGATGGCTCCGAAATGGGAAAACAAGATCACTCCGCTTCCCGTCATGTAGATTAAGGAAAGCCTTTGTGAGACCAAATGGAAATCGGGGATCGAGATTCCGGCCATGAACGCGGCGCTGTACTCGCTGAGAATTCTGATTCCTCCGCCAAATGCACCCAAAACCACGACAAACCTTAGCATCTTTTTTATTTGCGGAGAAAAGGACGCCGGAGGAATGACTTGTCGGGTGGACTGTTGGAATTTTATCGGACGAATTCCTGGGTGCAGGAACCAGATTCCGAACCACAAAAGCATGGCCCCGCCGCACCAGGCGCTGATCTGCAACTGCCTATCGACGGGTATCCAGGCCAAGGAAAACCCTGCCAATCCCAGCGCGATAATTGTGCCTACCTCAAAGGCGGAAAACGTCCCGGCAATGAAGGTTGGGACGTTGATGGGATGGATATACCGATTAATGGTTTCCGACATGGTGAAGTAAAAGTATTCGTTAAAAAATAACGCCGAAAATACCAAGAGGTTCGCTTGGACAATGTCTCCCTTTCCGAGGTCCTGCATTTTCCAGTAGGTCATGGCGGCCAAAAGAGGGAATGCCAGATTGGCGAGGTAATAGGACGATCGATAACGCGAAAAAATACGAGTTATGAGCCATAGCGAAAGCCCCGCGCCCGCTAAGTGGATGATCAAGTACTGGGGCGGAAAGTTTTTGATGAGATAAGCCTGCGCGCTGATCTTTGACAGACTTGTCGCGAAGGCCCCGAGGAGAGAGAGGACGCGAAGACCCCAACGGAGTTTCCAAGAAGGAACGAAGAACCCCATTTTCCCACACCCTTACCCTAGTAAAAGCTTATTTTAAGGGATTATTTTGGAGAAGTCTGTATCAATTACAAGGGAAAGGGTTTTCGTGACGTTCGCCATTTCATCGGAAATTTTCAAATCTTCCCGGTATTCTTGATTAAATGCGCGACGTAAGGTTCCGGTTGGCTCGGGTACAGGATGACTTCGCTGATTTGAAACCACTCGACATCCTCGCTTGGAGGCAAGATTCGTAGGATCGGAAGGTCCTTTTCTTGATCCAGTTGGATGTGCTCGCGGTCGGTGGTCCATTGTTGGCGACCCGACTTTAGAATGCTGGCTGGCGAGGCGTCCTCGCCTTCGTGAGGTTTAGGTCCCTCGTATGCGATGATGAAACGTAGCACGTGTTTTTTCCCAAAAAGGCCGCCTTGGGAGAGGAGAATTCTTCGGTTGGTTACCCGTATGAACGCCCACGGGTACATGGTCCACCGGCCCGTGCCGCTCTTTCCCGTCAATTCTCCGACGGCTCTTTTTATGCGGCCCTTGGCCTTATCGATTTGACCCGCCATGATGATTCTCCTTTTTTTGAGAAATAAGTATTGTTAATCAATGAAAAGCGCCCAGTAGGTAGGCGATGAGAAGTATCACGAGGATGGTTCCCAGCCCTATTCCCGCTCCTCCCCCGGCTCCCCAACGACTATGGCCGTAATATCCGCCGCCGCCGCCAAAAATGAGGATCAAAACGATAATAAGTACCAACATAAATACTCCTTACAAGCCCCGAGTTTAAGTTTTCTTTCCTGCAATCAGGAGGGCGATGCCGCTAATCAAAAGTACTCCGCCAGCTATGGGAGGCAGCGGAATGCTGTGGGTTTTCTCGCGTGTCGCATGAATCGGACCCAGGTCGATGACCTTTTCCGTCGTAGTGTAGCTGAAGCCTCCCCACGCGAGCCCGAACAAGCCGATAATGATTAAGATAATTCCAAGGGTTCTGTTCACAAGTGCCTTTCGGTAGTCACTGCCAATGATCTGAACAGTAAAATGCTTAGCAGATACTGACCATGAGGGAGGGCCGTATTTCTAAGTAAGGGATTTCCGGAGAGGGGGGGCTTGGACTTTTAGTCCCTTGATTGAATACCTTTGCGCCGCGTCTCTTATGATTCTACAATCGCCGCCAAAAGATCGCTAAGGAGAATTCATATGAAATACTATGTTGATGGTTTCATCGTTCCGGTTCCGAAAAAAAAGGTCGAGGCATATCTTCGGCTGGCGAAGCTGGCCGGCAAGGTCTGGCTCAAGCATGGAGCGCTCGAGTACCAAGAGTGCATCGCCGACGACGTTAAGATGGGGAAGCTGACTTCGTTTCCGCGCAGCGTGAAGCGCAAGCCGAGCGAAACGGTGTTTTTCTCCTGGATCATCTATAAATCGCGCGCCCACCGCGACAGCGTCCTCAAGAAGGTCATGAAGGATCCTCTCATGGCGAATATGTGCCACGATGCCATGCCTTTCGACGGCAAGCGCATGATTTATGGCGGATTTAAGTCGATGGTTGCGATGAAGAAATAATCCAGTCCTTCCATTACTTGATTCCGGCGAATAGCATGGAAAGGATCATCGAAAATAAAAAGCCCAGTCCTCCCAAGAGGATTCCCGTCGATAGTGCGGCGAGTCGGGACGGGGCCTTGCGCCAGTGGCGTTTGTCGACCAAAGCTTTCGCAAGCCACCCCGCGAATATGCCCGCCGAGACCAAGGTGACGACTTGGCAAATCAGCAAGAATCCAAAAGCAAGGTAGGCGCTCTTTGGGCCAGCGCCATTCAGGGCAATCATTTCGAAAAAAAGAAACACGACCGCGAGGAGGCCAAGCGGCAATGCGGTGAGAACGCCGGATGCGATATCGAATCGTTGGTTGAGCATGGGGCGATTCTAACCGAAATCTTGTCGCATTTCTTGCGCGGAACGGTATTTTTATTTCTGCTCGGTGAATGATGCGGCATGCTTGTATCTTTGAAGGAAAATTCTTTTCCTGCAAAAAAACGCAATTTGCATACCGAGGGCGATGGGCTCTTCCCGTTTTGTTGCGTGGGATGGCGTGGAGGTTGTTGATAAATATAATGAATTTTATCGAATCACATTGAGCCCAGTGCCCGTTTGAATGGCACATGGCTTGCTAATCCTTGAAGACGCATGCTTACCATTCGAGAAATCCATTCGTGCTTTGAATGAAGGTCTTAGGCAGGCCCAAATGGAAACCATCTTCAATACGATAGCGCAACACCGACCCGAATTCTCCTTCTTGATGGGGCCTTTCTTGCGGTTATTGCAATCTCCCGAATTTCGCCCGCAATGCCTGGCCTCGCTGGGAAATCACTTCGCGAAGGATCGTCTGTTGCAAATCGAAGGCGGGAATGCCGCTGCTATGGCCAGCATTTTTCACTAATAGGGAAAATGAAGCGGAACGCAAAATTCACCTTCGTTCTCATTTTCTTTTCACTGGCACGGGGTTGTAGTAAGCTCATGGCCTCAGATGAAGCGTCAAAGGACATCCTTAAAACTTGCCATCATTCTTATGTCGATTCTCTCCTTCGGAGCCTGCGGTTCCGGCGGGGGTTCTCTAGAACCCCGGTTGGAAGCTTCTCTTCGGGCAGTCGTCGCCCGAAATAAGTCCGAATTCGGAATCCCCGGCGTTCTCGCGGGAGTGTGGATTCCTGGAGAGGGCGAACTCATCATTGAAGACGGGATTTCCGACCTTCAGGCGGGGACTGTGATCAGCCAAGCAGATCACGTGCGTATCGGCAGCGTCACCAAATCCTTCACCGTCACGGTGATTCTTCAGCTCGCCGAGGAAGGGCGAATAGGTCTGAACGATTCGGTCGAGAAGTATCTTCCGGGCGTTCAAAACGGGGCAGCGACTCTTGCGGAACTCGCGAATATGAAGAGCGGCATCTTTAATTACACGGAAGATCCCAATTTCGTCTCCGAGTTTGTGGTTGATTTTCTCAAGAAATGGGAGAGCCAGGATTTGGTCGATTTTGCGAACGCCAATCTTCCGTATTTTCCACCGGGTGGGGGATGGCATTATTCCAATACCAATACAGTCATTCTCGGAATGATCGTCGAACAAGTTACCGGCCACCCGCTCAGCCAAGAGATTCAAGACAGAATCCTGACTCCGCTTGGCATGGATGGAACGCAATATCCCTCGAGCCCGGAGCTTCCCAGTCCCTTCGTCCACGGTTATGGATTCGAACCCTTGGAGGATATCAGTTTTACCGATCCGTCCTCGTCCGCGGGTTCGGGCGCGATGATTTCCACGCTTGGCGATCTTAAAAAATGGGCCGAAGCCCTGGGTGCCGGGGCTTTGTTAAATCCCTCGACCCAGAGCGAAAGGATCCAGAGTCTAGGTCCCGTTGTTTTCGTCCCTTGCGACGATGAGGATCCCGACAGGCCGAAGGTAAATTGTCCCGAATATGACCGGTACGGTTTTGGGTTCGGCGAAATCAGTGGATGGATCGGTCATACTGGGGAATATATCGGTTACACCAGCCTAGTGATGTATGAGCCAAACAGCGGTTCCGTCGTCGTGATTATCGCCAATGCTTTCGGCGTTGGCGAGCACGTGCCGACGGCGATCTTTCGGGACTTCGCGGAGTTATTATGATGGACCTCTGCATGTAATACGGTTGCTTTCCCTCCGGAAAATTTCTGATGAAGGAGGATATCACGACTTTCATCCCCGATATTGCTTTTGTGCTGGAGTTACTCGCCTTTTCCGCGGGTACGGGATTGTTGTACCTAGCTTCCAAAGAAGGGGCAAAATGTCAGCTCGGGATCCGGTTGTCCGCCTACTTCATCATGATCGCATCGGTGGGCACCATGTTTTGCACCGGTTTCAACGCGTACGAGGCCAGGCAGGCTTGGCGGAAATACGAAGCTGAAATGTCAAAGCCTGGAACTTCCTCGGAGAAGGTCCCCGAGTCAGCCGCGCATGGCGGGGAGGATGGCGCCCATCATTAATGGTTTTGAGAAAAGAAGGGTTGCCTAGCTGGAATTCCGCCCTTATCCTCTGGGTTTCAGGATTGATTCACCACACCATTAAAAGGGGACAAATGCGATGCGCAAAACTCTGAACCGTTTCCGAGCTTTTATTTTAATGTTGGGCCTGATGGTCGCGGCCTATTCGATGTTTCCCGCCGCCAGCGCCTGGGCGGTCGATGCCGTGCAAGCCAGGAAAGACCTAAAGCAAATGGGCCTGGATTACACGGAGCAGCAGTTCGCGACGTCGGCCGGAGAAGGGGATAAAACGGCGGTCCAATTGTTCCTGGACGCGGGAATGGACGTCAACGCCGGAGGAGGGGCCGCCCTGGGCGTCGCCGCGGGACGCGGAAAAACCGAGATGGTGAAATACCTGCTCTCCAAGGGCGCCAAGCCGACCTCCAACGCTTTGCAATTCGCTAAGACTCGCGGACACAAAGACATCGAGAAGATCCTCATCGACGCGGGCGCCAAAGAATAAGTCATTGAACGGTATACCCGCCATCGATGACCACCTCGGCTCCCGTCATGAACTTGGATTCGTCGGAGGCGAGAAAGAGCACCGCATAGGCGATGTCGTCCGGTTCGCCGATATGCCCCAGGGGATGTAGGCCATCGAGTTTTTTTCGGCCTGTTTCGACGTCTCCTTGCGATTTCAGCAAATTCTCGACCAGAGGAGTCCAGATATATCCGGGGTGTATCGAATTGACCCGAATCTTGTCCTTCGCATAAAGCAATGCGTCGGTTTTGGTCATCAGTCGCACCGCTCCCTTCGAGGCATGGTAGGGTGGCACATCGGGCGCGCTGATGAGTCCGTAAATCGAAGAGAGGTTGATGATGCTACCGGCGCCCGATTGCTTTAAATACGGGATGACATGCTTGGTGCAGAAAAAAACGCCTTTGACGTTGATGTTCATCACCTGATCCCATTCTTCCTCGCTGATTTCATGGGTGGGTTTATTGGCGCCGGCGATGCCCGCGTTATTGACTAGGACGTCGATTTTTCCGAAGGTCTTGGCAATCTCTGAAAAAACCGAGGCAACTTCTTTTTCCTTCGCGACGTCCATGTGCCAGTATTTCGCCGTGCCTCCCGACTGGAGGATGATTCGCTCCAGCTCTTGTCCTTCCTCGTCGATCATGTCGGTGATGGCGACCTTGGCCCCTTCTTTAGTGAGTAGGATGGCGCTGGCCCTGCCGATGCCTCGGGACCCTCCCGTAATGATTGCGGTTTTCTTTTCTAGACGATGCATATTGCCTCCTTGCAACCCGTATTACATGTGGTTGGAGGCCCTTTTGTCCATGATTCAAATCAAAAAAAGACGACAGGGAGCGCGGGCTTCCCTGTCGTCGAATCGATTCTTTGATTTTGTTGGATGGGATTTAGAAGAGGCTGCAGTCCCCATTGTCGCAGGCGAAGGTCCCGCCGTCACCGGTATTCACGGACACGAAACCGTCGTCGGTGCGAGTGATGCTTCCGCCGTCATCGAAAAACTCGACCGAACCGCCGTCTTTACGGGAAGCGCTGTTTTGTGCCTCGATGACGTTTTGGTCATTCTCTTCGTCTCCGGAATTTTGACCGGACCCACAGGCGACCATCCCCAAAGACAAGGTTAACATCAAAGCCAAGCTGATTTTTTTCATCCACCCAGTGTTCATCGAATCCTCCTTATGAATTGCTCTGAACCCTATTGTTGATCTTTCCCCAGGCTCCCCGATCCTTCGATCGTTTTTCCCGGCGACGATGGTCTAAGGCAAAGCAAGCTAGGTGCCACAGGCTGGTGGATTTCATTATTTTTGAAATTTGAATTTAATTATTTGATATTACTTGATTTTTTCACGAGAGGTGTTGGGAGTTTGGTGTGGCGATCAGCCAAGTAATATATTTTTATTAGAAATAGATGTTTTTATTAATAATTAAAATTATTAAATTAAACCTTTTCGACTGATTTTAATAAATCAAAAATGCCTTACGGCAGCGAGATATAAGTATGAATTCCGCGATTCACATCGATGATCTGCGGCTGTCGCACAGGTTGGTACTTCAGGCTGAGGATATCGTCTTGGGGATGGTATTCCGCCATCTCCAGGCCAAGCAGATTCGCGACGGTGTGAAAGACATTTTCGGTGCTGAAGGCGATGCTGCGATGTCGGGCATGGGCTCTTTTCCAACGCCGCGGGCAATCTCCATGGCACCAGAGGAAATATGGGATGTCGAATTCGCTGCGGGTGGGTTCGGGGAAACCGTGCCCGCAAGTTCCGTTGCCGTTTTCGAAAAGGCGCTCTCCATGGTCGCTCACGAACAGCAGGGCGCTGCCGGGCTGCTTTTCCAATTCCTTTAAAATTCCGTCCAGGATTTCGTCGGTGTAGCGGACGCTGTTGTCGTATTGCGAGAGCGTCGTGGCCTGTTCTTCCAGCGGAGCAGGCCCCGGCGTTTCGCCGGCGTAATCCTTGGCGTGAAAATAATTTTTATCCTCGGGGTAACGGTTTTGATAACTCTGATGGGAACCCAGGATGTGGATGACGATGAATTTATGGGGATCGGGATCGCTAAGGGCCACCTGCAAGGGATGAAGCAATGCTTCATCGTAGACCGTGCCGTAAAATTCGGTGTTGGTGAAAACCGTTGTTTCGGCGTCATTGGCGATCAATGAGATGAGCGAGTCGAAATTTCCCACGCGACCCTGATTCGACAGCCAATAGGTGTGATATCCGGCCTTGTTCGCGGCGCTGAGAATTGACGGTTCCGTCAGGAATAGGTCGGGCGCTTGGACGGTGGCGGGAGTCAGTAGCTTGGTCAAGCTGGGGACGGTTTGATTGGAAGGCGAAATAGCGGCGTCGAAGGCCAGCAATTGCTTGCGTCGAGCATCCAACAGCGGAGTGGTGATACGAGGATAACCATAAAGGCTCATGTGGTCGCGCCGCAGCGATTCGCCCAAAACCAGCACCACGGTGCGTGGCTTGGAAGGATCGACTAGGGAAGCCCCATAGTCGTGAGAGGCTCGGACATGCTGGGCTTCCTCCAGCCATTGCCGGTAGGCCACCCAATTGCCGATGTCGTGCAGGATGCGAATGCTGGGCAATTGGCGATTGAGCTCGGCGGCCCGGGACCAAATGGGGCGCTTGTTAAAGCGTTCGAGATTATAGGTGGCTACCGCGGGGTATTGATAGGCCAACAAGACGAGTCCTGTCACTATGGACCAACCGAGTAGATGGGACGGCGCGCAGGGGCGTCCGCGGCGAAGGCGTGGCGCCGCCACGAGTAACGCGACGAGATACAGGACCACGTAAATCCCGACCGAGAGCATCATAGCCTTGGTCC
Source organism: Deltaproteobacteria bacterium (assembly GCA_021414045.1). Taxonomy (GTDB): domain Bacteria; phylum UBA10199; class UBA10199; order DSSB01; family DSSB01; genus DSSB01. The sequence goes on from JAIOPF010000070.1 coordinate 16,758, forward strand.
AATGGAAGGTGAGATATTCGGTGGCTTCGTGCAGGTCGGTGCCCAGGAGAGCATCGACGGCGCCGACTGAAATGGGCGCGTCATAGAGGGCCACATGGATCAGGGCGAGCATTCCAAGAAACGACAGGAACAGCATGACCAGCGCGAAGAAAAATTTTTGAAATCGCCCAAGATATTGCGTCAGGCAGGCCAGCCCCAGGGAGAGCAGGGCCACGATCAGCAAGGTGTTGATGATGTAGCTAGTGCGGCTGTCGTATAAATAATAGACCCCGGAATAGTCCTTCCAGAGCTCCGCGAAAAAGGGCGGCAAAAGCACCAAGGCATAGCATAGGAACAGCAATCCGAGCTCGCGGGCCTTGGGCCATTTGAAGGAGAATTTTAAGGACATCGAGGGGAACCCATTGGGGCCTTTCGATCGCCATCAGTAGTGCAAAATACGGTAGATAGTAACCGAAAATGAAGATGGCGATGATTTTCGTTCGGACCTGGGTTCGCAATCGCTCGCCAACCCCGATTTGGGATCGTTCGGTGCATTTTGCGCCAGCATCGGACGGGCAGCGCCCATCAACATCGCAAAAAGGAGAAGTGGGATTATTCTGGGAGGGACGATGGTGAAATCAGCCTTAGGATATGCGGGGAACATAAATGGTTCCTGGCATTTTTTCATCAGCGGAATCATATTATTTTCATGGCGCGCAAAAGCCCTGCCAAGAAGAAATCGACGCCCCCCTTGATCGCGGGTCGGTACCAAAGGGTGCGTTCCTTGGGCCGAGGCGGCGGAGGCGCGGTCTATTTGGTCCAGGATACCCTGGAAGGGGGCAGAATCTTGGCCCTCAAGATGGTGGAGAAGGCCAAGGGGGTGGATTTGGCCCTCGCGGATCTCAAGAACGAATTCGCCACCTTAAGCCTCTTGCAGCATCCAAATCTCGCCTCGGTGCGGGACTTCGGAGTCACCGAAAAAGAAATGTTTTTCACTTCGGAATGGGTGGACGGCAAGGATTTCCTCGATGCGACTCTCCACGCCGACCTGAATTCGACTTTCCAGTTGGTCGTGCAGGCGCTGCGCGCCCTGGATTATCTTCACCAGCGCGGCGTCTTGCATCTTGACTTGAAACCCGCCAATCTCTTGGTGACGGATCCGGACCGGACGGGCGAGCTCTCGGTCAAGCTGATCGATTTCGGCATCGCCCGATGGAAGAAGCACGGGCGCTCCCAAAATGCCGAAGTCAGCGGTTCGCCTCCTTATGCCGCTCCCGAAATTTTGATGGAACAGGAACCGAGCCCAGCTTCCGATATCTACTCTCTAGGAATGCTCCTGCACCAGATCTTCGCGCGGCGTTTTCCTTTTTCGACGCAAAATCCCATGGAGATATTGATGCGGCAGACCTTCGAGGATCCTCTGCCCATCGAAAAGCTCGATCCCGCGCTTCCGCCGGAGTTCGCGGAGCTGCTGCGTCGCATGGTGGCAAGGGGACCGTCGGCCCGCCTCCCTAGCGCGCGGGCGGTGCTCGACGAGATCAATCGTTGCCTGGGAGAGAGCTTCAGCCTGCGCAGCCCCCGGGCTCCCGCGCGGATTCTGGAAGAATCGGATTTCTTGTTCCATCCGGAATGGCTTGTGGATTTATCCGCGCGTGTTTCCCGGAAGGAGCGCGTCGAACTTGCTGGCCCCGAAGGGGCCGGCAAGACGCACTTGCTCGAACGACTCAAGGCCCAGCTTCAACTGAAGGGGATCTCGCCGCTGCATTTTCGCGACCGTGACGCTTGGCGGGAATTTCTCCCGCAGCTCGATCCTTCAGACTGTCGCCCACTGTTCTTGGATTGGAACGAGGCCCCGAAGGAAGCGGACCTCGGAAATTTTTCCGGCGCCGTGCTCTGGACGAGTCGAGGCGCAACTTCGGGAATGTCAAATGGCAAAACCGTAATTCTCCCGCCCTTGAATGAAAAGGAGGTCGGCGAATTCCTGGCGGCGGAGATCCGCGTTGCCCCCGAGGGAACCGCCGGAATCCCGCCGCAAGCCCTGACTCCCATTGATCCAGGACGACTGGAAACGATTCTGCAGGCCCTGCGAGAGGAGGGGGCGTTGGCTTGGGGAAGCGGTGGATGGAACTGGCAGGGGGAGTCCGTAACGGATGTCTCGGCGCTTTTGGAACGCAAGGCGCGCCGAGATGCGGAAAAAAAAGCGCGGGTTCGGGAATTTTTAGTGGGATCCGGACTTTCCCTTCCCGGCCAGGTACTGGAAGGGATGCTGGGCTTCGAGGCCGGCGCCCTTCGCGAATCGCTGCTCGCATGGACGGACGAAGGTTGGTTGCGCCGAGAATCTCGAAATGGGGTGAATTATTTTTCCGTCGGGGCCTCGAGCGAAGAACAGGCCGGAGAAGTCGGAGCGGCGCCCGAAGCGGTGGTTCGGCAATTGAACTCGCTTTATGACGAGGGGAAATTCTCGGCGGGGATCGCTTGGGTCGACCAACATTTGCGGGAGGCGGGCGGTTCGCCTTTGCCATCGGCCATCGTCCTGGCCGGAGCCAGGCACTTGGTTTCGGAAGGGCAGGCGGAGCGGGCCTTGCAACTGATATCGGGACTTTCCTTTTCCGATACGGAGAACCAAGGCCTGCTGCTCGAAACCCGCGCCCGAGCCGAAAACCTGTTGGCTCGTTTCGACGATGCCGAAGCGTCACTCGCGGAGTCGGAAAAAAATTACCGTGCCGCTGGCGATGGTCGCGGTCTCGCCCGAGTTTATAATCTTCGCGGGGTTCTTTCCCGCGCGGCTCGAAGCTGGGGCGACGCGGAGGAAAATTTTCAAACGGCGGTGAGTGAGGCGACGCGGGCCGGAGACCTCTATTGCGCCGGGCTCGCGCAAACGAACCTTGCCTTGGTTTACCAAGATCAAGGCAAGGTCGAGGAAGCCTACGCGGGGTACCACGAGGCCTGGAATTTCGCCCGGCAACGACCGCATCCTTTTTTGCTGCAGTCGCTCTACCAAAAATGGATCAATTTACTGCATCACGGAGGAAAGTCCGCCGAGGCCGAAGTCGCCTGCTACGAATGGATGAAATTGACCATCCTGCACCGCTACCGCGACCAACAAGCCATCGCCCTGAATTACCTCTCTCTGATCGCGGGTCGGAAAGGACACCTTGAGCTGAAGCAAGCTTATCTCGATCAGGCCATTGGCTTGTTGGACGGGGCGAAGCAGCCGCGCTTTCGCGCCCAGCTATTGGTGAACCGTGGGTATCTGCATTGGAGCCGAGACAAATTCCTTCCGGCGCAACTGGATGCGGAAGCCGCCTTGAACATGGGAAGACTTTGGCCGGAGGATCGCCTCTTGGCCTGGGTCTACATGCTTTTGGGAAAAGTATACCGGGATAGGCCCAAGCCGGATTGGGAGAAGAGCGCGGAGTTTTTTGAAAAGGCCCATGCCAACATTCAAAAAAACCAGAATCTGGAATCCCTCTGGGAGGTGGAATTCAACCAAGGCCTGCTTGCCAAGGTCCGAGGAGATCGGGATGGGGCTGAAAAGCACTTGCTGGCGGCGAAAAGGGCTTTGGAGGATTTCACCGCAAAATTGCCCGAGGAATTGCGGGCCAGCTATTTGCGGGACCGAAAACTCGAATCGGTGGTCCAGGAAATCGAATCTTTGGCAACTTACCCCTGGGGTACCGCCGATAATAAGGACTAGCCTTAACCCCGCAATAAATTTGATAATATTTATGTCGGTTCTTAAGGCCTCATTTCACGGAGGGGGAAGAACAGTGGCCCGGGCACCTCAATACAACTCATTAAAATCACTAGCTAATTTATTCGCTATTTCCGCTTTTACCCTGACCTTGCTGGGCTGTTCCGGCTTTGGTGGCCTCGCGACGGGATCCAAAGAGGGTGAGGGCGGGGGCAATCAAGGCGGCGCCCTCGATGAATTTAATCAGGGGGGGCGGGTCGCCGGTTTTGATAATTCCGGGGATGGACCCGGTGGTCTGACGGGGCCTGGTGGTTTCAACGGTCCTGGAGGAAGCATGACCGGAGGAGGCGCTGTAACGCCTCCGGGAGCCGGTGGAGCTTCCGGTCCCTTCGACAACGCGACGGGGGGCGGAAACAACGCGGCTGGCGGTGGTTCCAGTGGCGAATGCAGCGGCAGCGTTTGCTCTTCCGACACGCCCGTCGGGAGCTTGTTTGGCAAGGTTCAAATTTCGGTGAGCCTCTTCCCCGATCCCGACACTCAGGGCGGAAATTGCAATGACTTGTTCGGTCCTCCCGTAGAAAGGGAAGTGTGCCGACGTGCCGACGCTTCCCCTCGCTCCGGCGCCTTGGCCATGCCCAAAACGATCGATGGTGGCGAAGGGGAGCCCCTGTGTTCCACCGTTACCGTCCAACCTCCCATCGATCCGAATTTGATTCCCAAAGTCGAGATGAAAGCCGACCGGCCTTTTTATTCCTACTCCACCACCGTCTACGACAAAACTTTCAATGCCCGCTGCGCGGCTTCCGGGAAATGGCTGGTGGAGAGCGAGGTCATTGTCATTCCTTTCAGTCCCTATCCGACCAGCAATAACACCTGGACCTTCACCCTCGATGCGCTTTATCCGCAAAACGGAGCTTGGGAAAGCCGAGGCACGAGGACCCTGACCATGCGATGCGGTTGGGACACGACGACCGCCGCTAGCGTCAAATGCGCGGAAGAGGTCCCTTCGCCGCTCGGCAACATCCAGGCCGTGCCTATCCAAGGAACGCTGCGGGCGCAGTGATCTTTCCTATTGGAATTCCACAACATTATTTACCCCATGCCGATGGCATGATCGAAGCGGTTGGCTCATTCTGCCCAGGAGCCCATCATGACCCCGACTACCCGTCTGCTGAACTTACCCCCAGATCCTGCCTTAGAAAATGAATCGGATCCTCTGGACCCTCGAATCGAATCACGTGGAGATCAGCGGGTGCTGAAGCGCTTGGATTTCTATTCGGGCGAGTCCTTGGCCGAGTTGGAACGAACGGCGCCCCAGCTCAATAAACTATTTTTGGGGCAATCTCCTGATTTCGGCAGGGTCTTGAAGTATCCGTTGGACCGACGGTGGATTCAATATTTTCCGGATGGACGGGTGGAGGGCGGAGTCTTGGCGGCCGAGACGGTGATCCAGAGTATTCCCTGCGCCCGTGGCGCCGAAATCCACCTCTATGAAAACGGCGACCTTCGAAAGTTGTCCCTATGGGACAAGCAGATCATTCGGGGCATTCCCTGCGCCCGCGGCGACGTTTGGCTCTACCCAAACGGGAACCTCTCCCAAGTCAAGCTCGCCGTCGACAAAGTGATGCAAGGGACCTCTTGTTCCGCGGGGGACCTTTGGTTTCATGAAAACGGGAAGTTGGAACAGGCGACCCTGTCGGCGGAGCAGAACATCCATGGAATCGTCTGCGCCAAAGGCAGCGGGGTTTGGTTCTCTAAAAAGGGAATTCTCTCCCAGGCGACCCTCGCTTCGAGCCAAAAAATCTTTGGCGTCCCCTGCGGCGAGGGGAGCACGGTGGTTTTTCATCCCAACGGGAGGTTGCGCTCGGCGCATTTCGAAAGCGACAGCGTCCTCAACGGAATTTCCTGCAAGCAGGGAAGCTCGATCGAGTTTTATGCCAATGGCCAGATTAGCTACGCGACGCTGTCCTCTAATCAGACGATCCAGGGCGTTTCATTCTCGGCGGGCGACACGGTGCATTTCAAGGAAAACGGAGATTTGGCCTAAGCGAGTCTATAGCCCGCCATCGACGGTGTAGATGCCGCTTCGTGGGCAGAGGAGTCCTACGGTTGGGATTTTGAGGAATTTTTGCGCCTTTTGATCGATCTTCCAGGCCGCGCTGGCGGGAAGCAGGGCTTTGGGCCCCGTTTGATTTCCCGAGGCCTCTTGGTTTTCTAGGACGGCAACGACCAAGTCTGGCGAATCCTGTCCCTTCATCTGGCAGGTCCCGCTAAACGCGGGCGCGGTTTTCGAGTGCGGCGGAAAGGGAATGACGTCGCGGATCACCGACTGGGCGTCGACGAGCAGCACGTATTCATTTCCGCAAATGACCCAGGAGATGGAATTCAATCGATCGGAGATCTCGTCGGCTCCTAGGTCTTTGAGGCCCAAGTCCTTGTGTCGTCCTTCCAACACCACGACTCGTTCATTCGAAAGGTGCTTGCCAAGGAGAGCCTTGGGAATGTCGGCTCCGCATTTCACAGCTTCGAATCCGTCTAAGGCATGCGCTTCTGGGCAAATGAGGAGAAGAATCAGGAAGCTGAGGATTTTTTTCATAAGAAGAATTGATATGCAAAATTGAAGAAAAGATACTCTCTGAATACTGGATAGAAACCAAAATTGAAATCAAGGACGGAGGTACGAAATTCGTTCGTATCTTTATCTAATCGACCGAATTTCATACCTCCGTCTTCAATTTTTCTCAAGACGTGCGGCTTTTTGTTCCGAATAGAGCTGGTCGATCACTTTCAACAACGCCTGAACCTTGGCGCCCTCGGTGAGTCGGATGGTCCAATATAGCGTATCGGGTTTTTCCGGGATGCCGTTGTTGATCTCGAAGAAGTCATCCTCGACTTTGATGCTCATCTGCACGCGGGACTTCGCGTCCGTCAGGAACTTTTGCAGCAGGAAAATCTGCGCTCGTTTTTGGTCGCCCATGAACCGGGTGATCGCCCGCT
>JAIOPF010000071.1 GCA_021414045.1 Deltaproteobacteria bacterium
AGCGGCTTGGGAGGCCGAGAAACGGACGCTGGCGAACGAATCGCGAGGCTAGCTCGCCTTCTTGATGCCTTCCTCGGCTTGAGTCCGAATCGCCTTGTCTCCGCACCGCGCTTGGACGACGGTGTACATGGCGACAGCCAGTTTCGGAGATACGAAAATTCGCATGGTTTCCGCCTGGGCCAGGATGGTGCCCGCGGCAGCCGCGTCAATCGTTCCCGAATCCGCCGAGTACTTGATCAGGGAACTTACCATGGTGGAATCGTTGGCCAGGGCCGCTTTCGCCGTGGCGTTCAAATCGCCCGTCTCGTGCGCGACGATATATTCCAGGGCTTCCTTGAGAGTCGCCACCTTGCCGTCGGTGAGCAGTTTACGCGCGGTGCTATTACAATCCAGGCCCTTGCGCGCCTCTTTGGCGGCCTCGTTCTGCATGCTGTCCTCGCTGAAGGCATTATACCAAGACCGCGCTTTCGCGGCCTTCGAGGCGTGGGTGGACTCGATTTCGGCGTCCCAGGCGTCTAAAGTGGCCAGGCTGATCTTCCGCGTACGCGCGTCCTCGATGGGTTTCAGGAAGGTGTAGGCGTCGATCAAACCGGTGGGGATACCCTCCTTGAGAATCTTCTCAAGCTCGACCTGATTTTTCTCGGCAGTGAACTTCTCGATCTTGGCAATCTTTTCCTTGAAGAGTTTCTCGCCTTTCGCCGCATCTCCGCCGCCGAGGGTCTTGTAGGCGTCCCGGCGCACTGTTTCGAAAGCAGCCGCGGCATCGTCCTCACGACCTCCGGCAACGGCGCCATAGGCATCGAACATCGGCTTCAGCGCCTTGATTTCGGCTTCAGAATCCGCATCCGCGAAACGCGAGAGCGTTCCGAACACCGCTTCCACGATGCGACTTAATTCTTTTTGGACAAATGCCTGTTCCTTCGCATCCGCGGCTGGCACCGCGCCGAGCGCCATCATTTTCGAAGCTCCGGCGAAAAGGTTTTGAATAATCTGCGCCTTTTCTTCCTTAGACTTGCCATGCAGCTCAGCCAAACTCTTTTCCATTACCTTCAATTGATCGATCTGCTGATCGGCGTTATGCGCGAAGACCGTCGCTTGATCGGAAGCCAACTCGAGCCCGATGATTTCCGCAGTCTTGACGAAATTCTCTTGCTGCTCCTTGGGAATTTTAGGTGCCATTTCTTGGAAACGGGCAAGGATCCCCTCGTTCACTTCCATACGAAGCGTGCGGACTTCCATTTCACTGGGATTGCTTTCCAAAAACTCGTTGTAAAGGTCATGGGCTTTCAAGAGATCGCCGGTGGCATGGGTCGCCATGGCGAAACCGAGGACGATATTGGGATCGGTAGGATTCGCCTGGTAGGCCTGCTTGTAGGTTTGGAGGGCTTCCTTGAATTTTTCCTTCTTAAAGAGATCCTGGGCCTTCGCGCGCAGCCCTTCGGCCTTCTTGGCCTGGGCCGGAGTCACCTCGGGATCGGCGGCCTTCCCGTCCGATTTGGCGGTCAAAGGATGGGTCGGAACTCGGCCGGTTTTCTTTAAAATGGCATCCAAAGCCTGAGTCCCTTGAAACGGTTGAGAACCCGCTCCACCGTCTTGAGGCGGCGCAACCACACCGGGGCTTGCCTGAGGAATGGGTTTACGGGAAGCCGAAGAGACGCGGCGGGAAGGAATAGGCGGGGTCATGAGGACTCCTTAATGAATAGAGAGATGAAATTTTTCCAAAACAAACCCTAGGGAGCCGTCCAAAAGGGGGTGTGCGCCCGAGTCGGAAATTAGAAAAACGACCGAAGGACAAGCTCCGTAAAATCAAGATTGCAATGCAAGTGCCAAGCAGGAGGAATTCGCTAAGTATCTAAAATTTAGACGAAGTTCCTCTCGAGCCATGGATTTCTGATGGCGGCAAGAAGAACCTTATGAATCTCTTAATTCACAAAACGTGATTTGAATTGGATGAAGGAAGACTGTGGAATGCCCGAGAATATTTGATTGCCAATTCACGAACTTGGACCAAGAGTGGGCCCGAGCATGAGCAACAACCTCGAAAAACTCGTATCCTTGGGCTTGGTGGCGGCGGCCTTGCTGCTACTCTCCCCCCTCCAAACTCAAGAGGCCATCATCGCCTTCGGCCAGGGGCATTTTCTCGCCTGCTATTACTACCAATATAAATACGGGAAAATGAACCGAGCCTACTTGATGAAATATTTAGGCGCACTGGTCCTCGTATTCGGTGGGTATATTCTCTATCCCAATCTCTACCTTCTCGTTACCGCGGCCTCGGTCTATTTCGTGGTGCATCTCTCGGTGGACGAACGCTTTCTCTGGAAGGAACAGCCTTCCTTGCAACGCGGCCTGGCCTTCCTGCCCTTCCTTCTCATTTATATGGGAATGATCGTGGACAGCATCTTCGTCGGCCACGTCCGGATCGAGACCGGCTATACGGCGCCGATGGAGTTTCCGGTTTCCATCTTGGGAATTTGGATCACTCCCTATTGCGTGGTCGCTGCGGGAATAGCTTTAGTGGCTTATCTGGCCTTCATTCGTTTCAAGCCCTCGCGGATGGAAACCCACGATGTCTATTTTTTATTGGGAGCGGCGATACTAGCCTTGCTCTATGTCACCAACCATGTCCCCAATCACTTCTACCTGATGGGGGCCATCATCTTATTCCACTATTCGAGTTGGTACGTGCATTACTACCGGCGCTTTCAGGAGAATCGACCGCTGCGAAATCGCTATCTTCTCGACATGCTGGTGATCTACGCTATCATCTTCGCCCTCTACGGATTTTATCGGGCGATGCCGCGGGCTTTGAACGTCGAATATTTCCCCAGCCAGATCTTTCCTTACAAAACGCAAAACCATGGCAATGTCTTGGCCTACCTGTTCTCTCCGGGCTTCTTCTATCTCTGGACCTTCATGCACTATCTCACCACTTTGCGCCTCTCCGACCTCGGTTATTTCAGGTCTCGCGAGAGAAATTGAGATGCTGTTCCAATTGAGAGGAGTCGCCGTACCAAGCATCGTTGGTGATGTTCACCAGGAAAGTCGCGCCCATCCGGGTGAAATTTCGGCTGATCTCCGGGAACAAGTCTTCGTAACAGATCACGACGCCGTAAGGATGCCCGTGAACCCGCAATAATTCCTTGGGAATCAGGGTGCGAAAATCCCCAATCCTCGGAACGATGGGCTCGACGAACCAGAGCAGGTCCTTCAAAGGAACGTATTCACCCAAGGGAACCAAGTGCTGTTTGTGCAGGCGCCCCGCGAGGCGCCCGCCGGCATCCACCTGCACCGCGCTATTGTAAAGCATGGGCCGAGTCAGCAAAGGATTTTGCTGCAAGGAAAGCGCGCCAAGCAAGACGGGTGCCGAGAAGCCGCTCATGGCGGGCAAATTGGTCAAGCCTAGCGGCAAGGCGGTGGGCAAGGAAGATTCCGGCCAAATGACGAAATCCGCGCCCTGCGCGATGGCATCTTGGGTCATCTTGAACAACAGCCCTTGAATATAATCGTTCAGATCCGTCTTCCACTTCATCTGTTGCCCGATATTGGGTTGCAGCACACCCACCGCGAGTTGAGGCGCTCGGGATACCGAGGCCTCGACTTGCCGAAGGCGCCAGACGCCGTAGCCTAGAAAGGCCAACAACAGAGCGATGGCGGCAAAAACGGGCTGTCTGGGCATGCGGCGGCGATGTATCCAGGAGTCCAAAACCTCGCCAATCACGACATTCACCAAGACGACCAGAAAGCTGATCCCGTAGACGCCGAACAAATCCGCCGATTGCAGCAAGGTGAGCCAAGAAGCCTGACTATAGCCGAGATTGGACCAAGGATAGCCGCCGAAGGGCGCATAGTTACGAAAGCACTCGTAGAACACCCAAATCGCTGGGAAGACCAAGACGGCCGGCAGACGAAAACGCCGGGATAAACTCAAACCGAAACAAACAAACAGGGCCAACAAAGCGCCCATGGTCACGGACATGAAGGCGAGAACGCCCAAGCTGGCGGGCCAAGAAAGCTGGCCGTTGAAATAAAGGGCATTGAAAATCCAATAAGAGGTCAGGCCGTTCCAAAAGAGGCCCAATAAAAAGGTTGAAAAGGCCAAGAGCCGACCCCGCGACTCGCGGATCCCCACCCAGTAAGGAACCAAGGCCACCCATGCCAGCCAGGACAGATTAGGCAAGTGTCTGCCGGCGACGATGGTTGGAAAGGAAATGGCGGCAAGTAAGCCGGAAATGAGCGCTGCGAGATAGGCCATGAAATGGACCTATTTAGCGATTTTTCCTTTTTCATCCTAGGGATTTTGTTGTAAAAACCTCCATCCCAAAAATCGACCAGCCAATAGCGAGGGCCCCATGCAGCTTAAGAAAACCATCAGTCGTTCTCTATTCACCCTTCCCTTCCTGTTCGGGGCCGTCGGCCACCTTCAGGCGGCGACGATCACTCCCAACATTTTGACCGACCCCGCGCTCGGAGCCGACCCGACGAATTGCTCGCTGCGCTATGCCATCGAGTCGATCAATAATGGAGCCACTTTCGAGGGAGGCTGCGCGACTTTTTCCTCCGGCCCACTAGGAACGAATGATACGATCATTCTGGGACCCAATACCTACCTTCTCACCCTTGACGGAAACGACTCCGGAAACCAAACCGGCGATCTAGACGTTTCCCATTCCGACCTCACCCTCACGGGTGCCGGTTCCGCGCTAACAAAGATCGATGCCTCGGGTATTCCGGACAAGGATCGCGTGCTCGAGTTCGATGACGTCAATACCGCCGACATCACCGGAATTACCTTCACCGGCGGCGATTCCACGGCCTATTTCGAGGACGGGGGGGCCATCTTTGCCAATGCCGGAGACATCACCCTCACGGACGTCGTCCTCACCAATAATACCGGATATAGCGGTGGAGGTATTGCCATCGCCGGAAGTGGCGCAACCTTGCTCATCGACAACTCCACCATCGACCATAATATTTCCGTCATAGGGGGAGGCGGTGTCGCCGTTGTCTTTCCAAATCAGTTTCCAAGCACTGCTGTAGCCATCCAAAACTCCACGATCAGCAATAACCAGACCCAAGATGGAAACGGCGGCGGTATCTATGACGACGGCGAGTTTCTTTTTCTAACCAACAGCACGGTCAGCACCAATTCGGCCGAAGGCAACGGCGGCGGCATCTCTTCCTCCGGAGGTCTCAAGGGAACCTATAACGTCACCATCGCCTTCAATACGGCGACGGGCAATGGCGGCGGCGTTAACCGGGAAAATTTTGGCGACGACGGTCGCTTCAACACCCAAATTTTCAACACGATCATCGCGAAGAACACGGCGGAAGTGGACGGAAACGACTGCTCGGGAACTTTCGGCACGGGCGGCAATAACCTCATCGGCGATATCGGCGCCGCCGACGTCTGCAACACCTTCACGAATGGCGTCCAAGGCGACCAAGTCGGCACCACCGCGGCGCCCATCGATCCCTTGCTCGGTCCGCTGCAATTCAATGGCGGCGCCACCATCGGAAAGACCCACGCCCTGCTGACCGGAAGTCCGGCCATCGACCGTGGCAATTCCAACGGTTGCCAAGCTTTGGATGTGAACGATTTCCTCCAAAACGATCCCGCGGTGCTAACCTTCCTCACCCTCACCAACGACCAACGCCTTCAGACTCGCCCGGTGGCCATCCTGGATCCCAACACCCCGATTTGCGACATCGGCGCCTTCGAGGTTCAGACCTTCAGTTTCGAGCTGACCAAGGACGACGGGTTGAGCGGCTCAATTCCGGTGGGTGATTCCTTCACTTACACCATCGTCGCGAGCAATAACGGTTCCAGCGACGCGGTGGGCGTGACGCTCAACGATCCCCTACCCTCCCAGGTGAACTTCCTTTCCTTGACGACCAGTCAAGGCACCTGCAGCGAAGCCGCCGATATCGTCAGCTGCGACCTCGGCGATATTCCTCCGGGCGGCAGCGTCACGGTCACCATCACGGTCAGCGCCGAGTCGGCGGGAACCGCCGTCAATACCGCGACGGCCCTGATTCCCCCGCAAAACAGCTTCCAGGCTAGCGTGACGACGGTCATCGTATCGGGATCCAACCTGCTCGAGGGCAGCGGAATTGGCTGCTCCTTGAATCGCCAAGCCACGAATTCGACCCAGGGCCTTTCCATCATCCTGCTTTTGGCGCTCGTCCCTGGCTTGATGTATGGGAGCTTTCGCCGCAAGGCCTAAAGCCGTTGCATAGAATCGAATTCAAAAAATGAATCTCTCGAACTATCCCCGACTTTGTCGCCCTTCCAGGCGATGAGGTCGGGGATGGTTTTTTTGGCGTGAACCTTTGATTTAATTATGTTTTTTCTAAATTTTGCCTGACAGCTTGCCTGCAGGTCATTAACAAGGTATTTGACCTATATGTTAGACAGGATTATCCAAGGCAGGCTTTCCAATAGTTCCAAGAGCATTCTCCTCCTCGGCGCCCGCCAAGTCGGCAAATCAACCTTGGCGCGCTCCCTAAATCCCGATCTCATCATCAACTTAGCGGACGAGGCCTTGTATTTAGGCTACTCCAAAGATCCTGCCCGATTGAAACGTGAAGTCGCATCCCTCGATAAGCCAAGCGTAATTCTATTGGATGAAATCCAACGCGTCCCTTCCCTATTGAATTCGATCCAAGCGATTCTCGACAACTCCTCCC
>JAIOPF010000046.1 GCA_021414045.1 Deltaproteobacteria bacterium
CCCGGACGAATTCTCCAAATTGGACACGAACCATGACGGCATTATTTCAAAGAAGGAATGGAAAAAAGGCGGACGCACCCCGGAGGAGTTTATCCGCTTCGACGACAATCGCGATGGCGTCATTACCCGGTCGGAGTTTTTCCGAAAACGTAATTATGTCGAAGAGACCTTCACGACCCTCGACGCCAATCGGGATGGAATCATTTCGAAATGGGAGTGGCGCGGGAAGATGTCCGAGTTCAAACACCTCGATACCGATCACAACGGAGTCCTGACCCAGCTCGAGTACAACGCCGGGAAGTCGGTCTATCGTCCCCTCACGAAGTGACCGCGAAGGATCGACCATGACCCTCTCCCAGCCCCGCTTCTTCGTTCCCGGAGATTTGGACGGATTTTTCGGGTTGTTCATCGACAACCTCCTGCAATTGATGTTGATCGCCGTGCTCTGCAAGACGGTCTGCGGCTTGCCTGAGACGATGATCACCCATCAAATCCTTCCTGGGGCGGCGATTTCCATCCTGATCGGGAATCTTTTCTACGCTTGGCAAGCCTGGAAACTCGCGAAAGCCACGGGAAGGCGGGACGTCACGGCCCTTCCTTACGGCATCAATACCCCGAGCCTGGTGGCCTTCATATTTTTGATCATGGGTCCTCTCTATCAAGAGACAAAAGACCCTAAACTGGTTTGGCAGGCCGGCCTTTTCGCGTGTTTTTTAAGCGGAGCGATGGAGACCCTGGGCGCTTTTTTTGGGGATTGGCTGCGGCGCCACACGCCCCGAGCGGCCCTGCTTTCTTCCTTGGCGGGGTTCGCTCTGACTTTCATCGATTTGCCGCGGTTTTGTTGGGTGTGGGCTTGGCTTGGATCCTGCGGGCCCTCGGGTACAATTTTTTTACGCCGCTGGCGGATCCCTACGTCTTCGCCTTTCATCCGCCCCATCCCGTCCCTCGGGATTTCGCCGCCTTGATCGGGAGTTCCTGGGGTTGGAAGCATATGGCGGTTATTTTCCCGATGGCCTTGTTCAACTTGGTCGGATCCCTGCAAAACCTCGAAAGCGCCGAGGCCGCCGGCGATCGTTACGAGACCAAGCCAGCACTGATCGCGAACGGCTTGTGCAGCATCCTGGCGGCCTTTTTGGGAAGCGCCTTTCCGACGACCATCTACATCGGCCATCCGGGCTGGAAAGCCATGGGCGCACGCATCGGTTATTCGATCTTGAATGGAAGCGTCATCGCGCTGCTCTGTTTCTTTGGCGGCGTGACTTTGGTCCTGAAAGTGGTCCCCATCGAGGCTACCCTCGGGATTTTGCTTTGGATCGGCATTGTCATGACGGCTCAGGCTTTCCAGGAGGTTCCGAAACGCCATGCCCTGGCGGTGGCGATGGGCCTGATCCCTTCGCTGGCCGCTTGGACTCTCATGGTCGTCGAAACCTCCCTGCAAAAGGCGGGGACTAGCCTCTTTTCCGTGGCGCCGAAGTTCGGCAACGAGCTCTTCATTCATGGCGTCATCGCCCTCAATCAGGGATTCTTGTTGAGCTCGATGGTCCTCGCCTCGGTGGTGGTTTTCTTGTTGGAACGAGAGTTCGCCAAAGCCGCCGCTTGGTGCCTCGCCGGATCCCTGCTTTCGCTCTTCGGACTCATCCACGCCTATGTCCTGACGCCGTCCGGGATTCAAAATCGTTTCACCTTCCTGGCGGCGCCGGATTTTGCCGTTGTCTATGCGCTGAGCGCCTTGTGCTTTTCCCTGGCCTGGCTCTGGACTCGAAACGGGGCCGAGCGCGGATGAAAAAGATCCTGCAAAAATCGTTGTGGGTTCCGGTGGGCCGGAAGGACCGACTGCATTTGCGAAGGATTTGGCGGGATCCGAAAGGGCCGGTGCTTTTTCTGCTGCATGGCTCGGTCGAGAACGGACGGGTTTTTTATTCGGACTCGGGCAAGGGACTGGCGCCTTACTTGGCCGAGCAGGGTTTCGACGTCTACGTCGGGGACCTCCGCGGACGAGGACTTTCCCAACCGCCCCTTGGCAAGGCGTCGCGTTACGGTCAAACCGAACAGATCACCGAGGACATCCCCGCTTTTCTGAGGAAAATTCGTTCCCCCTGTTACGCCCGCTTTCCCGAATTTCGCGGCTCGGTGCATTCCATGGTTTGTTTCGCGACGAAGCGCCGTATTCACGTTTTCAACTGGAGGAAGTTCCTGGTCATCGACCTGTTCTGGAATCTCGGCGCGCCGTTTTTGATCAAGCTTTGGGGATACCTTCCGATGGTCGAACTGGGAATCGGCGCCGACAACGAAAGCGCCCTGTCCCAGGCCCAAAATCGGGCCTGGGTGCGCGCCGGTTCCCCCTGGATCGATCCCAAGGACGGCTTCGATTATGGGGCCGCACTACGCCCGCTGAAGGTGCCGCCTACCCTTCATTTGGTTGGCGTTGCGGATCATTACTTGGGGAATCCTCGGGACGTTCAGGATTTCATTCGGGAGACCCACCCCACTCGCTTCGAATTCCGCGTCCTCAGCCGGCGCCACGGAAATCGACGCGATTATGGACACGCCGACCTCTTGACCTGCGCGGAGGCTCGCGAGGATCATTTTCCCTGGGTGGTTTCCTGGCTCAAGGACGGCGTCATTCGTCCAGAATGAAGGTGATCGAGCACTCGACCCGGTATTCGGTGATGCGGTCGTTTTCCACCTTCGCCTTTTGCGAGGTGACTTCCATGCCGGTGATGCCGCGCAGGGTTTTCGATGCCCTGGATATGGCTTGATTCACGGCGTCGTGGAAGCTTTCCTTGGAAGAGGCGATGACTTGAGTCTTTCGAGCGACGGCCATGGGGGCCTCCTTTCGAAATGAGTGAAGGGAATGAAGCCAGATTATAGGAGCCTTTGTCGGGATTAAACACCATGAATTTAAAATTTTACGACTATCATTTCGTGACGCACTGGCGCGTCCGAGCGCCCATCCAAAAAGTTTATGACGTCTTAAAGGACGGCGAACGCTACCAAGACTGGTGGAGACCCGCTTATCGCCAGACGGTGAAGGTCGGTGAAAGAAAAATCAGGGCTGCTGGCTGTCCTTCTTATTGAAGCCCCTGTTCCGTTGGAACCACGACTGGGTCATGAACACCGGGCAAGAATGCCTCAAGGCGGAACTCAATCGGGTTGCTTGATCGCGGTCTCGGGAGGGCCTGAAATCAGGCGCCTCAGGATGCCGATCGCCATCGGGAGTATGGAGATGAAGACCACGACCAGGATGATCAGGTGCAGTTTCTCGCCCCAGGGGCTTCTTCCCAAGAAATATCCCAGCATGGTCATCGAGAAGACCCAGCCGATTCCCCCGAACACATTGTAGGTCACGAAATGTTTATAGGACATGTCCGCGACGCCCGCGATGAAAGGCACAAAGGTGCGCATGATGGGGACGAAGCGCGCCAGGATGATGGCCTTGCCGCCGTGCCTTTCGTAGAAAGCATGGGCTTCGAGGGCGTATTTTTTCTTGAAGAATCGGTTGTCGGGTTTGTCGAAGATCTTGGGGCCAGTCTTGCGGCCCAGGAAAAATCCCACCTGATCCCCCAGCACCGCGGCGATCATCAAGACCAAATTAACTTTCCAGAGGTCGAGGATGGGCGCCCCGCCATTCAACGACCGTGAACTCAAGACGCCGGCGGTGACCAATAAAGAGTCTCCCGGTAGGAAGAATCCGATCAAGAGCCCCGTTTCGGCGAAGACGATCGCGATCAAGGCGAGCAATCCGCCGGTGCGAATCAGATTTTCGATGCCTTCCGGTGTGTGGAGGTGGGCCAATAGGTCCAAAAATTCTTTCATGATTTCGGGCTAGCACAGTCGATGCGAATGGCAAAACAAAAGCCTTAAGGCTTGGGTCCACTGCCGAAGACCCAATCCCAGATGGGGGTCGTGACCCCGAAGCTGCGTTTGGGATCCTTGAAGTGATGGTGCAGATGATTAGGTCTTCCGCCTCCGTGTTCCGATGATGGGCGATGTGCAGGCCCGAGGAGAAGCTGCGGATGGGTTCCCGAACTTGGGTCCAGTGGAAGACGAAGCGATGGAGGATATACTCGAGAAGAGTCCAGGCGAAGACGCCCAGGACTATCCAAAAAAGCGCTTCAGGCCAGGCGCGCGGCTCCCGATGCAGGGATAGATAAGTCATCGCCAGACCCAAGGGAATGTAAATGGCCAGGGTGACCCATGGATGCGCGAAACGAACCAGTAGGATCCGCATGAAGGGATTTTGAAAGGGTTGGTAGTCCGACTTCGTTCTCATGAGCCCTCTTTTCTCGAAGCGGAGCGCTACTTATGAGTAAAACAAAAGTCGAAATTTGTAAATAACCAATCGGTTACTTAAACTATTTTCGCTGGTTCGCCGGCAAGATTGCCTTGCGAAGTCGGATGTTTTTAGGCGTCACTTCAACCAATTCATCATCCTTGATGAATTCGATGGCCCGCTCGAGCGTCATCGGCAAGACCGGCGTCAAAGTGATGTTCTCGTCCTTGCCCGCGGCTCGCATGTTGCTGAGCTTCTTTTCCTTGCAGGGATTGACGTTGAGGTCGTTGTCCCGATTGTGCTCCCCGATGATCATCCCTTCGTAGACCGGAATGCCGCCCTCGACGAAAAGCACGCCGCGGGGCTCGAGGTGGAACAAGGCGTAAGGGACGCTCTCGCCCATGCGGTCGCAGACCAGCGAGCCGCTGACCCGGCTCTTGATTTCGCCGCGCATCGGCTCGTAGCCGCTGAGATAAGAATTCATCAAGCCAACACCTTTGGTGTCCGTGAGAAATTCGTTTCGGTAGCCAATGAGCCCCCGCGATGGAATCGAGAATTCAAGGCGAATGCGGCCGGTGCCATGGTTGACCATGTTGATCATCCGACCTTGGCGCATCGAGAGCTTCTCGGTGATGACTCCCATGAAGTCTTCGGGGGTGTCGACGAAGAGATGTTCGATGGGCTCGAGTTGGACGCCGTTTTCTTCCTTGAAGATGATCTGGGGGCGGCCGACCGCGACTTCGAAGCCCTCGCGGCGCATGGTCTCGATGAGGATGGCCATCTGGAACTCGCCCCGCCCTTTGACGATGAAGGAGTCGGCGCTCTCGCCTTCTTCCACGCGCAGGGCGACGTTGTGCAGCGTCTCTTTTTGGAGGCGCTCGAGGATCTTCCGGGATTGGACGAATTTTCCCTCTCGGCCCGAGAAGGGAGAGGTGTTGATGGAAAATTTCATCGCGACCGTCGGTTCGTCGACAACCAAGCGTTTCAAGGCCTTGGGACGATCCGCGGTGCAGATCGTGTCGCCGATGGAGACGTCCTCGATACCGGACAGGATCACGATATCGCCCGGCTCCACCAATTCGACTTCCTTGAATTTGAGGCCTTCATAGGTCTGAAGATTGGAAACCTTGAGGGGCTTGGGACTGCCATCCTTGCCGATGCAGACCAAGTTATCGTTCTTTTTGGCGCTGCCTTGGAAAACGCGACCGATGGCCAGACGCCCCATGTAATCGGAATAGCCGAGATTCGTGACCAGCATCTG
>JAIOPF010000075.1 GCA_021414045.1 Deltaproteobacteria bacterium
ACGGGTACCAACGCTCCGCAGAACACTTCAAAGCCAATGGCCGAGTCCTCGAAGCCGAAGTGCAGGGCGACGCCGGCACGCCTTTCCGCATCAAGCTCACCGACCAAATGGGCGCGCAAAAAGTTGCCTTTCCTCAGCCGCTGGCCAATGTCCGGCAGCTGCGTTTCACGATCAAGGCCATCGCTCCGGGCAGCAGCTATAAAGACGTCTTGATCTCCGAGTTGCGATTGACCGGCTCCGACGGGAAACTCGTCATCCCCCAAGTAGAACTACCGAAGGTCTCGGCGCCGGCCGACTTCGCCGGGATGCTCAACCGCTCCTACGCGTCCATCCTGCACAAGCCGCTGGCGGGGACGAGCCCGGACGATTTCGGTCCCGAATACAATCTCGCAATGGCCTGCGATAACAGCCGCATCCGCCTGCGCGACAACGGCACCTTCGTCGTCTACAAGGGATTCAATTACGGCAAGGAAGACAGCGCCCAGAAACCCACGAGCATCAACGCGGACGTCCAAGAGGGCAATTGGGAACCGAAGGGCGAAAATCTTCGCATCTTTGGGAAAAAATACGTCACGGCGCTGCAGCAATCGGAATACCTGCAAGGACCCTCGACAGGCGCCCCGCGCGTGCAGATTTTTCAGAGCGAAGTCAGCGCCAAGCCTTACCGCTCTTTGACTCCCGCGGAGAAACAAGCCCTCTTCGCCTTCTTGTGGGCGAAGAAAAAGGGCGCGGCCAACAAGGCGCAAAAATTCTATTGGGTCGTGGGGGCCACGAAGTGGTACGGGACCGCCGATTCCAAGAAGACCCAGATTCAAGGGGCCAATTACGATGCTTTGGCGAAAAACCTGGATATCTTGCTCCAAGAGCTGAACCCGATTTATGTCAGCTCGTCGGTATTGACGGACCTCTTCCTCCCGACGGATGAAACCGAAGCTTGCTACGCCGGGCTTTCCTCGGGCGAATGAAGCAAAAGCTCCTCATCGCCCTTTTAATCCTGTCGGCCATAGCCGCCTCGCTAGGTCTCTACCGAACTCTGAGTAGCGAAAAATTTCTTCGCGGCGCGGACGGTTATTACTATGCCCTGCAGGCGAACTATTTCGCCAGGACCGGGACGGTGAAGATCCCCGACAGTTCGGTCCTGCATCGCATCACCGGGCAATGGCAGAGATGGGGACTTTCCACGGAAGCCGCGGTGAGGGCTTGGCAATCGGCTTCCTTGTTCGCTTTTTTCCTGGCCATGCTGGGACTCTCCCTCTGCTCTAGAAAAGATCTTTCCTTTCCCTCGGCTCTCGTCCTGATTTACCTGAGTTTCTCGCCCTCCTTGCTGTTCTTCGCCATCGAGTTCCCGAAATTCTTCAGCATGCTGCTGCTGGTGCCATTTTGGTTTTGGCCGCTCGCCTCCCGGGGACGCTGGACTTGGCTCGCTTGGGCACTGGCCTCCACGACCTGCCTCTTCCACCGCGGGGCCCTCCCCCTCGCCGGGGTATTCAGCCTCGCCTTGATTTTTCTCTACCTGAAAAGGCGCATCCGTCTCGGCAAGAAAACTTGGGCGTTCTTGGCGTTAGCGGCTTTGGCTGTATCGGCGCTTTTCTATTTGCTCCATGACCGCTTTCGTTTCTTGGATCTACAGCGCATCACCTGGAAGAATCCGCAAATCGGCCTCTGGACCCTGCTGCTGCGCCCCAACCTTCCTAACGCCGTCAAAATCGAATTGATCGCCGCGCCGCTGCTGGCGATTTTCGCCGCCTGTCGGCATTGGAAAATTCACCCCAAGTACCGCTGGGACTTGCTACCGGCTTTTTCCCTGTGGTTGCCGGCGTTTTTCCCCTTCGGCGGAGGCGAGGTCTTCGGCGTCGGAGAACGCTACGCGATCTTGTTGCCCGCCTTCAGTCTCGTCGCCTGCCTCTATTTTTTCTCCCTCGACACCCCCAAGCCTTGGGCTCCCTGGAAAATCGCCCTGATCTTGCCCCTCGCCGCTTTGCCTGCGATGACGACTCCCTGGCGATTGGAAACGGCGCATCCCCGCGGCATCGACCCGGATTTCTCGGTCGAGGCCCAAGTCAGCGAAGAACTGGGACGCGAAACGATTCCCATGCTGATCGCGAACAAGGGATTGGTCTTCTATTACAAATTCCAATGGATGCGGGAGGCCTTCCCTTACGAGCCGGAAAGACATTGGGACAAAACCAAAGTGTGGCGATTGACGGACGGCATCACCCCGGACGAACTCTTCTATTACACGCCGGAAGAATGCCGATGGGACAGCGGCCTCACAAAGGCCTTGAACACGCCGGGATACAGTTTGATGCGCGAGGACTGTTATGAAAAATTTCGGGACAAGGTGACCGAGACCGCCGATCCGGATCTTTATCAGCGCGTCTGGCGTAGTTGGCGGAATCCTTCCATGCACCGGCCCTCTTTCTTATATCCAAAACATGTGGAAGATACCGATGAGGAGTTTCCCGCTTTGCCCCCAAAAAAAGGAAAGTCGATCAGTACGGGCAAACTTCAATCTCAAGATCGATCCATCAAATAAGATAGTCAAAAGGTAGAGTCCCAGAATCCGGGCACACCCTCGGAACGGGTTTTGGAGAGCCCCTCACCCTGAAGCCTCCAATATTAGGGGTTCTCCAACCTTTGTCCCAGCCGGCTTGAGGCTGGGACAAAAAAGTGGAGAGGGTGTGCCCGGATTCTGGGACTCGGGCGAAAAAACAAAATTACCGAGATGACATCAGGTGGAGAAAAAAAGAACGCCCTGGATTACTCCAGAGCGTCCCAATGCGTGAGAAAGTGAGAAGCCTTCCCAGCGCAAAACTAGATGTGTGCCGATAAGGAAAGATCGGCCTTCCTTGCCCGAAGTTGCTCCCGTTTTGCGCCTTACCTGTTAGCCAAAACCGGTCAATAGCTCGGATAGTAATTCCTCGGCCAAGCCATGGCATAGGCCTTTTTCAATTCCTCTTCAGAAAAACCTTCTAGATCCGAAACTTCGGTGTTCGCCTCGACGTGTTTGACGCTCCGCATCCCGGGAATCACGGTGGAAACCGCGGGATCGGATAGGCAAAATTTTAAGGCGGCTTGAGCGATGCTTTGGATCGGGGGCCGGACGAGAAAGGAGAACCCCTTGGCGCGCTCGCAGGTCTCCTTCAGGCGGTCGCCCTTGAAATAATGCACACGCCAGTCCCCCTTGCCGAAACGGGTCTCGGGCGTCAGCGTCCCGCTCAAACCTCCCTCATCCAAGGGAACCCGCACGATCACCCCGACCTGTTTCTCGCGACAGAGCGGGAGAAGCCGCTCGCGGGGTGTTTGATCGAAAAGGTTGTAGATCACCTGAACGGAATCGACGAGGCCGCTTTCCACCAAGCGCAGGCCCGAATCGGGCTGGTGATCGTTGAGCGAAACGCCGAAAAAACGGATCTTCCCCTGGGCCTTGAGCTTGGCGACGGCCTCTTGCCAATCGCCCTGCTCGAGCCAAGCGTCGTCCCAGACGTGAAGCTGCTGAAGGTCGACGCAATCAGTCTCGAGATTTTTGAGGGAAGTCTCGGTCATCTCGATCAGGTAGTCGGCGGGAAAGACTTCTTGGGCCGGAACGCCGGGCTTGGCCGGCCAGGCGCGGTTCTTCGGCGGACATTTGGTGGCGATGAAGGCCTTTTCGCCGCTTTCCTTCAAGGCCTTGGCGATGAGGCGCTCGGAATGCCCGTTGCCGTAGACCCAAGCCGTGTCGATGAAATTGATTCCACGCTCGAAGCCGAAACTCAGTGCTTCCAGGGCGGAAGCATCGTCGCGAGGCCCCCACATGGTCCCCATCGCCCAGGTACCATGACCGATTTCCGAGACAGGAAGGCCGCTACGGCCGAAGGTACGATATCGCATAGACCCGTTTATCTGCCCGCTGCGGCGGAGGAAGCAAAGCGATATTTTTTCGGGAATCAAGGAGCGGGGACGATCAGATCGGTGCCCGGACTTTTTTCGCCGGCCAAAGTTTGGACCACGCGAATCACATCGCCAGGCTTGCCGAAAAGCCGCATCCGGAAAGAACCGTCGGAAGCCGCCACGACCGTGCGGTCAATCTGGGAACTTTGCGCTTGTGCAACCCCGTAGAGGAAGGGTTCCCAAAGACGCACGGAGCCTCCTTGGGTGATGTTGGCGGAGGAGACGACGGCATCGCGAAGCACCGCTCCGGGCTCGCCAAGCACGGCGACGGTCCCATTCTCATCGGGCGGACTGACGATCATGAGGTTGGAAACCGGGGCCGGAATCCCGATAGGAGGAGAAGCGGCGCCGCAACCGAGACTATGAGAAAAGCATCCCAAAAACCCCAGAAACAGCAAGGACCGAAGGATGGCCCAGCATTTGGTTCGCAACGTCGCGCTCATAAGCCCCTTTTCCTCCAATATGAAACCAGGATGACTATCCGACAAGTAAAAGAAAAAAGGTCGCGTCCTAGGAAATCGATCAAGGGGCACTCCATACACCTCGACAGAAATCTTTTTGAACGCGACCTTAAAAAACCTTTTCAAATCCTCTGAAGCTTTTCAGCTTTCTCCCCCGGGCCCTTGCTTCGTCTCTTTCTCCTCTTTTCTCTCAGCCCCTCTTGACCAGATACTAAAGCAAGCGGGATGCCAACCTTTCACAGTGCTGCCGAAAGAAATGGAGGCGTTCACATAACTTATTGAAATTATTATAATTATTCTGAATATCCACCGATGCCCATGGCATGGGATCGAAAAAATTTGAAATTTCAATCTAATTTTTAAACTCTAAAATAATAATAATTATTACTATTTTTATATCACTTGATCTTTTATAATAAACATTCTCTTGGGCTTCTCGAACCTTGGCCCTAAACTAGGAGACGCATGAACACACCACGCCTGATTGACGGTAGGTACCGGGTATTAGCGGAGCTGGGTTCTGGCATCAGCGGCGAGGTCTTCAAGGTGGAGGGCCCGGAAGGCGTCTCCGCCCTGAAGCTTTTGCGCCATGAAATTGAAGGCCTCGCGGACGAAGAGCGCATCACCACCTTCAAGTTCGAATTCAGTCTGCTGAAAGGACTGCAACATCCCAACATCGTCCGCATCCACGACTTCGGCTATGACGAAGTCCTGCGACGTTTTTACTTCACCCAAGAATGGATCGAGGGAGAGTCCCTCGCCCGACTCGGCGCGAACGCCGACCTAAAGACCCTGGAAAATCTTGTCATCCAAGCGCTACAAGGACTCTCTTACCTCCACGCCCATGACGTCTTGCATGGAGACCTCAAGCCCGAGAACCTGCTCGTCACCGCCGGCCCCGAGAAATCCTCCCAGCTCAAGATCATCGACTTCGGCATCTCCCATCCCAGCGTCGCCGCCTCCGGCGGCACGGCTCCCTATCTCGCGCCCGAAAAAATCCTAAAGGAAGCCGCCGACGGTCGAAGCGACCTGTATTCGCTGGCCGTCGTTTTCTATTCGCTGCTCACCGGCGAGAATCCCTTCCTGAGGAAAAATCTGTTCGCGACGCTGGGCGCCCACCTGCATTTCGTGCCACCGCCGGCCACCGTGCTGCGCAAAGAAATCGACCCCGTCTGGAGCAGCCTGCTCGACCGCATGCTCGCGAAGAATCCCCGGCAACGCATCGCATCGGCGGAAGACTGCCTCAAATTCCTCGAAACGGAAGGCGAGGTCCCCATCGCCGCGGCCCGTCCCAAGGCGCTGGCGGAACTCTTCGTCGGACGCGAAGAACTGGTGCAAAAGGCGAAAGCATTCCTCGACCAAAGAAAAACCGGCGGACCGCCGAGAGCCTTGCTGCTGGTGGGCGAGAAGGGCTTGGGAAAAAGCCTGCTGCTCCGAGAGCTGAAATACGAGGCCGAGCTCCGCGAGATCGAGGCGCTGGGCCCCGAAGAAAACCCAAGACGCCCGCCTTCGCTCCGGTTCTTTTCGCGGGAGGAATTTTCCCACCGGAACAGCCGGGAAAAATCCTCCGTCGAGGAAGGCGCCCCTTCCCTCGTCGCGGCCCTGAACCCCGAACATGAAGAAGTGGCCCTCCGAAACCTAGCCCCGCTGCAACCCGAAGTCCTGCGCTTGCGCCCCTTGACCCTTGCCGAAACGGAGAAGTACTTAAGGGAGACCACCCGTAACGCCAAAATTCCCGAACCTCTGCTGCGCGGGCTCTTTCAATTTAGCCGAGGCTATCCCGGCCCGCTGCGCGAGGCCCTTCAATCGCTGCTCAAGGATCCCTTGATCGTCGATAGTTCCGGGAAATGGAATTTGGCGGTCTTTCGCGAGGCCGCCCCCGAACTCGAAAGACTCCACATCGCCGAGGATACGTTGGCCCACGCCCTTGAGGGCGAGATGGGCGTCGATCCTCGGGAGCATTGGAGGCTGGAGTTGCGAAGGGCGGAGGCCATCGCCCGCGAATCGCGGCTCGATCCGGCCCTGTCCCTGCTGACTCGCCTCGAGACCGAACTCGCGAAGACCTTCGAGCGCCCCGAGCGTCTGCTCGAACGAGCCAGGCTGCTCGAGGCCCGAGGCTGGATTTACACGAAGCAAGCGCGCTTCCAGGAGGCGCGGGAGGATTTCGCATCTAGCCTTTCCTTGCTGAACGAATGCGAGAGCGCCCCTCCCGGACTGGAACTGCGCCTCAAAAATTTCGTCGCCTTC
>JAIOPF010000047.1 GCA_021414045.1 Deltaproteobacteria bacterium
CGGCATAAAGATTAGGAAGTCGCCTGCAAAGCGCGTCGGCCAACAAGGCGCGGTTGTCTGGCGGCGCGAAATAATTGAGCGTATACCCTTCAGCGGCCACTTTTTCCTCAAGCTGACCCATGGGATGGTCGGTATCCGCCGTCACCAGCAGGGATTTGGCGTCGATTTCAATCATCGGCGAACCCCAACTTTCCGGGATTAAGAACGTCGGAGGGATCTAGTCGCCGCTTCATCCGCTTTAGCCATTCCATCGCGGGTCCCCATTCGCGGCCCATGAAATCCGCCTTGAGCAGGCCCACTCCGTGATGATGGCTGATCGTCCCGCCGGCGGCGACGCAGGCGCGCAGGGCCTCGCGCCAAATGCGGTCGTAGAGCGACTGGCTCTCCGTCTCGCTTTCCCGGTAAGCCACGAAGGTGAAATAAATCGAGCAGCCTTCGGCATAGGCGTGGCTGAAATGCGCCAGGACCAGGGCGTGCTTCGAGACGGCGTCGCGGATCGCATCGTAGAGATTGCGAAGGTTGTCCCAGGTCGTGGCGACCTCCATCGTATCGGCGAAATATCCCTCGTCGAACAGCGGCGAGAGCTTATACGAAACGCTGTAACGGTGCTTCAACCAATAGCGCCCCGGTTCCTCGCCAATTTCCTGGGATCTTCGCGACAGGCAAATTTCCCTCGCCTGCGCGATGCTCGCCGCGGTCAGATCGGCGGCTCCCTGGAAACCGAGGATCAGCATGCAATGGTTCGGCAGCAAGCGCATCGCCTGCTTGAGCAATCCGGGACTGCCGAGCGCCAGCTTGAAGGAAAACTCCTTCGCCCAGCTCAAGGCGGGGCCCAAGCCTTGACCCAATCTCTCAAGGATCGGGAGTTCGCCTCCATCCTTCTTATGGGAGGAGAAGAGCTGGGTATCGAGTTCGTCGTAGAGACGCACGACCGCGGGCTTGAGCCCGGATTGCAGGATTTTTCGTATCGCCTCGAGTCCATGGTCGAGACCGCCGAAGCGAAATCCCAAAAAGGCGTCGGACTCCGGCTGGGGATGCACCCGCAAAGTCGCCTCGGTCATAATTCCCAGGGTGCCCTCTGATCCCAAGAACAATTCTTTCAAATCCAAGACGTCGGGACAATCGCGCACATCATCGAGGTCGACGATGCGTCCGTCGGCCAAGACCACCTGCATACCCTCCACCATGTCCTCAATCTTGCCATAGAGAGAGGAGTATTGGCCGGCGGATCGGCAGGCGAGATAACCGCCGAGCGTCGCCACGTAAATGGAGGAAGGAAAATGCCCGAGGGTCAAGCCCTTGCGTTTCAATTCGCGCTCGAGCAATTCACCGTTGATGCCGGTCTGCGGTTCATCCGCTTTAAATCGAGGGCAATGCCTCCGCTGAGGGCCCAAGTTCCGCCGCAGACTCCGGAACCTCCGCCGAAGGGCACCAGGGGCACGCGCTTCCCGCTCGCATAGGCGGCGATGCTCGCGACTTCGCGCGCGGACTCGGGCCACACGATGGCGTCGGGCGGATACTTCACCTGATTTTCCCGGATCCAGAGGGTGGCCTTGGCGCAGGAATCCCGGCCGTAGCTAAGCCGGTCGGGAAGGGTCGCGCTGACTTGGTCGGGCCGCAAGAGCCGATTCAAGTCACGCAGCAGCTCTTGTTTGGGAGGGGCGATCTCCATAAAGAATTGCAAAGTAAGTGATTCCGCGGCCAGCGGCTAGAAATTTTTATGCGGAAAACGCGTTTCACGAAGCAGCGAGCCTCAAGCGGCTCCCCGGGTGGTTTCCAGCGCCTTGGCCTCGATGAATTCGAGGGCTTCCTTCACGGGAACCTGATTGGGGCATACCGATTCGCAGAGCCGACAGCCCTCGCAATGGCTCAAGTCGATCCCGGCGGCCCAGAAATCCGGAGTGGACCGACTGAGAGTCGTGACGAGGTAACTCGGCCCGGGGAATTGCTCCCGCGTCGTGGTCCCCAAAGCGGGACAGGCCGTGTCGCAAATGCCGCAGTTGAGGCACCTGGAAAAACGCATCAGCCAGTTCTTGTCGACGTGGCTCAAGGGAACCAAGCGGTCGTCTCGGTAATTGTCCCGAAAGGCCTGATAACCCTGATGTTGGAAGGGGCGCTTGAGAAAGTGCAGTAGAAAGGCCCAAGCCAAGTTCAATTTCGCCCAGAGAGATCGCATCCTTACCATCCTAGACGAGGGAGAAAACCCTTAAAAGTCAAAAATTTATCAATTTTGGCCGAAGCGAACGTAAGGATTGACTTTGCTTTTTCCGTATGGCTAGTATCCGGCCTCTTTTTGAAGAGGATTGAGTCCAAACACAAAAGTATTAGGTTTTTTATGGGTTTAACTAGTTTAACGAAGAGCTTCACCAAAGCAACCACACCCCGCAAATGGGTTCTCGTCGACTTGGACGGTCTGGTCCTCGGCCGCGCCGCCAGCCGCATCGCCATGATCCTCCGCGGTAAGACCAAGGGTCTCTTTACCCCGCACGACGACGTCGGCGATTTCGTGGTGGCCATCAACGCCAAAAACATCCGCCTTACCGGCAATAAGCTCAAAGAAAAGATGTATTATCATCATTCCGAGCACATCGGCGGCCTCAAAGAATACACCGCCGAAAAGCTCTTGGCCCGCAGGCCCGAAGAGCTGATCCGCCGCGCGGTCAAGGGCATGCTGCCCAAGACCTTCTTAGGCAAGAAACAGCTCAAGAAACTCAAAATTTATCCCGGCGCCGCACACCCGCATCGCGCCCAAACCCCTGAAGTGGCGAACCTCTCTGGTCGCCCAACCAAAGCGTAAGCAGAAGGACCTCTCAGCATGGCCTCGGTCAAGAAATTCCAAGGAACCGGAAAACGCAAAAGCTCCGCCGCCCGCGTGATCATCTCCCCGGGAGACGGAAAATTCACCATCAACGGTCGCGAAGGCGGCCTCGAAGGCTACTTCGGGCGTTCCACCAGCCGCATGGTCATCCTGCAGCCCTTCGAAGTCACCGGCAACTTGGGCAAGTTCAACGTCCAAATCTCGCGAGCCCTGCTCGCGATGAACCCCGATTACCGCAAACCGCTCCGCAAGGCCGGCTTCCTCACCCGCGACGCCCGCGTGAAGGAACGCAAAAAGTACGGTCTGCGCGGCGCACGCAAGGCGACGCAGTACTCGAAGCGTTAAGGTATTTCGTATTGTTTTCAAAAAAGGCGACGGCTTCGGCGCCTTTTTTGTTTCTGGATGCCCCTTTACTATCGATAGATTTGCTGATTAATTGAATCCATGAGTTTAAAGGTCGCCATCATCGGAGCCACGGGATACACGGGAATAGAACTCGCCCGCCTCCTGCTCCGACATCCCAAAGTAGAAATTACCGCCGTCACCAGCGAGCGCTCGGCGGGCGAAGCCTTCAGTAAAATATTCCCGGCTTTCCAAGGACGCCTCGATCTGACCCTCGAAGCCCTGGATCCCTCGACCATCGCCAAAAAGGCCGAATTGGTCTTCTTGGGCCTCCCCCACCACGAAGCGATGGGAGCCGCGAAGGCTTTTCGCGACCTTGGCCTCAAGGTGATCGACTTAAGCGCCGACTTCCGACTTCGGGATGCGGCGACTTACGAGGCCTGGTACGGCCAACACAGCGCTCAAGCCTTACTTGAAGAAACCGTCTATGGACTCCCGGAATTATATCGCGATTCCATCGTCAAGGCGGACTTGATCGCCAACCCCGGATGCTATCCGACCAGTTGCATCTTGGGGCTGGCCCCACTGCTTCGGGAAAAGAAAATCGCCCTCGACACCATCCATTGCGATTCCAAATCCGGCACCTCCGGCGCGGGCCGCAGTGCCAAGACCGAGCTTTTGTTCTGCGAGGTGAACGAAAGCTTCAAGGCCTACGGCGTCGGGAAACATCGCCACACCCCCGAGATCGAGCAAGAGCTCTCCGTTTTGGCGGAAGAAAAAGTCGTCATCACCTTCACTCCGCACCTGGTTCCGATGGATCGCGGCATCTTGTCGACGATCTACGCCAAAGCCACGGGTGCCATGGACTCGAAATCCCTGCACTCGCTCTATGAGAAGTTTTACGCGAAGGAACCCTTCGTACGCATCCGTCCTCTCGGAGTTTTTCCCGCGACCCATGAGGTCAGGATGAGCAACTACTGCGATATCGGCGTCCACTTCGACGAGAGGACGGAACGCGTCATCGTCGTGAGCGCCATCGACAATCTCACCAAAGGCGCGTCGGGACAGGCGATTCAGAACATGAATCTCCGGATGGGCTTCGAAGAAACCCTGGGTCTCCTCTAACAATCCACAAGAAAATTTGCTAAACTCGGTTTTGGTTTTGACGGGGTGGAAATTGTTTTGTTATAGGAAAGAAACCCCTTGAGCCGGAGGCCCATCCATGAAAACGAAGTTTATTTTTACGACCGGAGGCGTCGTTTCGTCCCTCGGTAAGGGTCTCGCTACAGCCAGCATCGGGGCTCTGCTCGAAAATCGCGGTCTCAAGATCACCGTCCTCAAGCTCGATCCCTATATCAACGTCGACCCCGGCACCATGAACCCCATCCAGCACGGCGAAGTCTACGTCACCGACGACGGCGCCGAGACCGACCTCGATCTAGGGCATTATGAGCGCTACACCCATGCCAAGCTGACCAAGCTCAACAACGTCACCACCGGCAAAATTTACTATTCGGTCATCCAAAAAGAGCGGAAGGGCGAATACCTAGGCAAGACCGTCCAGGTGATCCCGCACATCACCGACGAGATCAAGGCAGCGGTCCTGCGCGTCGCCGAGGGCGTCGACCTCGTCATGGTCGAAATCGGCGGCACGGTGGGCGACATCGAGAGCCTCCCCTTCCTCGAGGCCATCCGGCAATTCCGTTACGACGTCGGCAAAGAAAATACCCTGTACATCCATTTGACCTTGGTTCCGTACATCGCCGCCGCCGGCGAGCTAAAAACCAAGCCCTCGCAGCACAGCGTGCAAAAGCTCCGCGAGATCGGCATCCAGCCCGACATCCTGCTCTGCCGCACCGAGCAAGACTTAAGCAAAGAGATCAAGGCGAAGATCGCGATGTTCTGCAATCTCGCCCCCGACTGCGTTTTCACCGCCAAGGACGTGGGGTCCATCTACGAAGTCCCCCTCCTCTTCCATGAAGAAGGCGTCGACGAAAAGATCGTCGAGTTGCTCAACATCTGGACCCGCACCCCCGATCTGGTCGAATGGAAGGCCTTGGTCCAAAAGATCCACCATCCCCAGCACGAAGTCACGATCGCGGTGGTCGGTAAATACGTCAATCTCACCGACAGCTACAAAAGTTTGAACGAGTCCCTCAAGCACGGGGGCTTCGCCAACGAAACCAAGGTCAACCTCAAATTTTTCGACAGCGAGGAATTGACGAACAAGGATTTGTCCAAGACCTTCGAGGGCATTGACGGCATCCTGGTGCCGGGTGGCTTCGGCGACCGCGGCATCGAAGGAAAGATCAAGGCCATCCAATACGCCCGCGAGAACCAAATCCCCTTCTTCGGGATCTGCCTCGGCATGCAGCTGGCCTGCATCGAATTCGCCCGCAACGTCTGCGGTATCGCCGGCGCCAACAGCCGGGAATTCGACGAGAATTGCCCGGAGCCCGTGATCGACCTGATGGAAGAGCAAAAAAAGCTCATTAACAAGGGAGCGACGATGCGCCTCGGGGCCTATGATTGCTCCATCGAGAAAGATACTTTGGCTCAGCGCATCTATCAAGACCGACGCATCTCCGAGCGGCACCGCCATCGCTACGAATTCAACAATGTTTACCGCGACCGCCTCAATTATCGCGGCATGGTTTTCTCGGGGCTTTCGCCCGACGGCGTCTTGGTTGAAATCGTCGAACTCCCGAACCATCCCCACTTCATCGCCTGTCAATTCCATCCCGAATTCAAGTCCCGGCCCATGAACCCCCATCCGCTCTTCACCCATTTCATCCGAGCCAGCCTTTTGAACGCGCAGCGGCAGCAATGGAACTCCCGAAAATCCGACGAAAGCCCCTCCTCCGAAAAAAGCAACCAAATTCTTGCCTCGGGCGAGGCCAAATCGAGCTCCTAAAAAACGGCCCAAAGCTTGCATCGCCTTGACAATCAATTCCCAGCCCTTCTATGATTTTCATCAGAGTCGGTTTTAGGGAGCTACATCGTCCATGGCATTGGAAATCAAACAGAACCTCAAGCTTTCGCAGTCCCTCGTCATCACCCCTCAACTTCAGCAGGCCATCAAGCTGCTTCAGCTCTCGCAGATGGAGCTGGTCGAGATGGTCCAAAACGAGATGCTCGAAAATCCCATGCTCGAAGAGGGCGCCGAGTCCGAAGAAGCCGCTCCAGCCGAGGTGCAAGAGGCTGCGGCCGCCGAGGGCCAAGAACTGCCGGTCGACGGCGCGCCGGTGGCCGAGAATCAAGAAGTGGGCGGCAAAGAAGGCGATTTCAAGGAAGAAGCTCCGGACTTCGATTGGGACAACTATCTCAATACCTATAATGCGCCCGAAAACGTCCAAAGCCACATGGAAGAACTGCCGTCCTACGAAAACACCCTGGCCAACAAGACCAGCCTTTTCGACCACTTGATGTGGCAGCT
>JAIOPF010000083.1 GCA_021414045.1 Deltaproteobacteria bacterium
GGCCTTCTTCATTTTCATGCGAACGACGGTGCCGTTGTCGAATTCCGTCTCCAAACCGGCGACGCGTTCCCCGAGAATCTTCTGCACCGCCTCGGTGCGCAGCTTCTCGGCCGCCTGGAAGGCGCGGGCGTCTTTCTTGAATTGCAGGTATTGTCCCAGTTCTTCCTTGCTGGCATCGCGAACCTTCTCCCCGTTCACATCCACCAATTGGAACTTTCCCTTGTCCTTGGGATCGGGCAGGATTCTTTGGCCCTTCTCGAAGCCGCTCCGCAGCTCTTGCTTGGCGGCTTGCTTTTTTTGGTAACCCTGGAAAGACTCGAGATCTTCTTTGGTCGGAGGGGTTTTCGTCTCGACCACGGCATCGGTCTTAGTGTCGTATTTCTCAATCCCGATCACTGCGCCATCCTTGCGCTTCGCCTCGCGGAACCCAAACCCCTTGTCGAATTCGGCGACGCGAGCTTTTTCCCGGCCCTGAAAGGCCTTTTCTTGTTGTTGCTGAAGGGCGGCGGCAGCTTGGTCATCGGATTTCTTTTTGGCATCATCGACGCGTTTTTGAGCGCTTTTCTGCTGCGCATCGGCCTGACGCTGGTCTTCCTTCTTTTTCGCATCGATGGATTTTTTTCCAGGAACAAAGTCGTAGCCCGAACCCGATTCGTTCGGAACGATCTCGCTTTGTCCGGCCTTGACTCGTTTGGCTAACGTCTGGGCTAGTTTTGTGTCGAGCTTCCCCTCGGCGATTTCAAGCAGCAGCCCTTGACGCACTTGGTCTTGTTTGTCCTTGGGCAAATCCTTCAGTGCAGGCTCGAGGATCTTCATGGTGCCTTGAGCTTCAGTGAGGAATTTCGCTGGATCGAACTTCGGGTCGGCGACGATGCGTCCTTGAATCGCTTTCATGACCGGGGCCGAGGTCTCTCCTACACCCACAGCGGCGTTGAACTTCGGCAGTTCGGAGTGAACCTGCATGATCTTTGCGGTATTGGTTTCGATGCGGGTTAGCTTCCCATTTGTCACTCCATCGATAATTTTTCCGCCAACCTTCATTTGAGCGTCGGTGACGGCACAGCCGAGGAATTTCATCCAAAAAGGAACGCCCTTTTCGTCGGCCTTGAGACCCAGCGATTCGTTGACATATTCCGCGCCGGTGAAGGCAGCGACATTGCCCACCCAGCCCACTCCCTTCGCCATCTTTTCGAAGGCCATTGCGCGGTTGAGGGCGCTCTCGGCGGCCTCGACCCCTTGGCTGGTTTGCCTGGCGACCTTCAGCGCCTCTTGCGCCTCGAGCACGGACCTTTCGGCTCGCCCGGTGAACTTACTGAGAGGAATCCCGGCGCCATGCAGCAACGTGAAGGTCACCAGCATGGAAAGAAATTCTTTTTTGAAATGCTCCGGCTGCCAATGATCCACCTTGCCGGTAAGGGCGGTCGTCAGGAGCGCTCCGGCAACGGGAAAGGCCGCGGCTTCGGTAACGGTGCGCACACCGAATTTCGTGACCCCCATGATCACGGGAGATTCAATGACCGTAGCCATTTTAGCTACCCAAAGCGCTTCCGCTCCCACGGCAAGGCCGCGGGCGATGCCAAAGGAGCCAATCGAGATGAGGGAATTTACCATCGCCTCGTTGGCTTCCGCCTCGGAACCAGCGAAGAAAATCATGCAAAAGGCTCCGGGAGGAGTCGCGCAGGCAAGTCCCTTGAGGCCCGAAAAAATCGCGCCCATCTTGACCCACTCGGGAATCTTTTCATCGATGATCTTTTTCGCCTCCGCACCGACATAGGGGTTGTCGACCATGAATTTCGCGATCTGACCCGCGTTGCCGTAATAACGCTCCCCTGCCAGAATCAAGCCGTCGGACAGTTTTATGGCCGCCTCGGCGGCGTCCTTGTCGCTGACATTGGGGTCCGCCATCACGGTGATGGCGGCCATTATCTTGCCTTGCGGATCGTTGGGCAGGGAATCGTTTCCGGTGGAGATCAAATTGCTTTGAATATAGCCCTGCACCGCGGCTGGGGCCTCTCGAGCGGCTTTCGTCAGGGCATCCCGGAAATCGGTGGCTTTGCCGTCCAACATCAGGGTCTTAGCCTTGTGCAGGACGTCGTCGATGCCCTGCTCCATCAAGGCTTGCTTCTCCGGAGACATGTTCTTTTCTTCGAGACTGAACAGCCAGGACCGCGCAATCTGCATGGATTGATTAATCCGCAATTCCCGTCCACCCGCGCTTATCCCCCGCAACAACTCCTGCGCGGTCTTGTTGTCGGGCAGTTTTTCCAACTCCGCCCTAGCTTTATCAGTGTCGCCGTTGTTCAAATGGATCATGCCCTGGGCGAGGGTTGCCAGATCTTGCACGTCCAACGGGTAAGCGCCGGTATTCATCTGGGCGGCCCGATAGAGGATACCGTTGGCTTCCTTGTTCATTCCGGCCATTGTGTAGATTTGGGCGATGCTGAAATCGAGGCCGATCTTGTCGGAAGGGGTCGTGAGGCCCGCTTCGAAGACCTCCACTGGACGCATGGCCTCCTTCACCCGATCCTTACAACCGATTTGCGCGTAAAGCGCGGCGGCTTGCAAATATCGCTGGGTACCGGTCGGGTCGAGAGGGCCTCTCGCTTTGGCATCAGCCATGAGTTTGCGGGCATTTTGCGCGGTCTCGGCGAATTGGATCAGCTTTTTTGGATCCAATTGCGAAGCCCAGATCATGTTGCCATCTTCGATGTCGAGCTTGAGTCGCCCCTTCATGTCGCTGACGACGTCGGCAGCCATCTTTTTGTCTTCTTCGCTGGCGCCTGGCCCTTGCTCCATGCAATCCGCGAAGATCTCGCTCATCGTTGTTTCAAATTTGCCGTTGACGCTCGAGATGTCCTCGGGTTTGAGCAGCGGTTTATCGCCCTGAGTGAGGATCTTTAAACGGCCCAAGCTAGCCGCAATCTTAGTGCCTTCAGCCAAGCGCTCATCGACCGGCAGATCCTTGGCTAGGGCCAGCTGATCCTGCCAAATCCCGATATGGTCGGCTATCCGCTTCATATCGTCAGAAACCAAGGCCCGATCGCTTTCGGGACGTTTTCCCTCGGAGATCTCCTGGACGATCTTCGCCGCGGTGTTCAATTTACCGCCCATCCGCTCGAGATCGATCTGCACCACCAAGCGCGCGGTCTCGAGGCGTTCCTTCGCCTTGGCCGGATCGCTTGCCAACTTGGGATCGGTGAACATGGGGTCCGCGAGCAATTCTCCTTGGATGCCGGAAAGCCGCAAGGTCGCGGTGGTGGCGTTGGGAATGTCACCGACGCTGTCGCAAAAGGCCTTGGCCACCATCAGTTCTTTAACGCGCTCGGCTCCGTGCGGCGGCCCCATATTTCCGCGTCCGATGATCTCGACAGCGAGCGCGGAACCCTTATCTTGGTACTCTTTGGTGAGGGTTGAGTTCTTCCCATCTTCGACGGTGACCCTGGAATCTTTTAACACCCCGGACATCAGGCCGTAAATCTGGAGTTTATCCACCCTCGACATATCCGCGGGGATGGTGGATTCCAACTGGCCGGCGATCTCGCGCGCTTTGGCATTGTCGCCAAGCGCGCCAAAGTGCTTGAGCGCCTCGAGGAGGCAGCCGCGTTTTTCCTTCACGTCGGTCTTTTTTCCGGCTTCGGCGAGCGCCTTGTTGCCGGCATCGACTTCGGTCTCGAGTTTTTTCAAGCCCTCGGCGGAGAGCAAGTCCAGCACGGGCCCGCTCCCATTCATGACCACCTGTTCCAAGTAATCCTTCGCCTTGCTGGAACTGAGATAATCTTGCGCCAATTCCTGAATCTGACGTCCAATGGCGTCGGTTTCGGAGGTACGCCCCCCTTGAGCACGCAAGGCACGATAGACCTCGCCATAGGCGTCTAGCTTGGCCTTGGCGTCCATGACGTCGGGCGTTGCCGACTTGACCAAATCGTTATAACGAAGCAGATCGCTGAGGTCGCCATAACTTCGACTAATCTCCGCCGCGGTCTTGGCAGCGTCGAGCTGCTCGAGAGTTGGCGCTTCGCCACTCTTTACCCGCGCAACCTCTTTCAGGTCGTCACGCAAGGTTTCGATCCGTTTGTCGAGCTTATCGAGGTCTTCCTGGGCGTGCCGAATGTCAATGCTGTCGGCACCCGGCCGCTTCACCTCGGCCGCAAAAAAATCGCGTTGCCGCTTGAGGACCGCGAAGCGCTCCATGTTGGTGGCCTTGGGACATTCCGACATTTCATCGAGGAGTCGTTGCCGCTCATCACGGCTCCCGCCCCCTTTTAGGCCGTCATAGACCTTGAGCAGGTCGGCCAAATGCATGCTACCCGCTTTTCTACGCAACCCGTCGACCTCGGTAATTTTTTCGGGGCTCCTCAGAGAAACTCCGAGGCCGTTATCCCATTGATCGAGAGCCGCCAAGGCCTTCTTCGGCTCGCCGGCGCCGAGTTGCGCGCGCGCGAGATCAAGCAGCACCTCGGTGTTCATCGGCTGGCGGCGACGCACCTGTTCAAAAGCATCGGCTGCATCCGCGAATTTTCCCTCCCGCATCAGCGCCTGGCCGAATCTCAGGCGACGTTCGACGTTGTCACCGTCCAAACCCACCGCGATGCGCAAATGCGTCGAGCATAGCTGTTTGTCCTCGGGCCTGTCGCTGCGCGCGAGCTTCTTTGCCTCGGCGGCGTGGTAATCCGCCATGGCCTGCGAAAAACCTTTTTCCTTGATGTCCTTTTTCAATCCGGGAGGAATCTCGAGCTTCGACGTTTTCAGCGCTCCCTGAACCTTTTTGGAGTCGTAATGTTCGTTGATGTAGCGCAACACGTCCCCTGGCCAGATCTTGTCGTCGGCGGGATGCTCGGCCTTGCCGTCGGCACCCTTTAGGGCGGCATCGGTGATCCCTTGCTTGCGCAATGCCTCATAAAGTTCCTGCACCACAGGATTGCTTTTACCGTCGAAGCTGCGCGAATAGGGCTTGTCGACGCCATCGAAGGCATGAAAAAATCTCAGGTAAGTTTCTTTTTGCTTGGGGTCGGTGGCCTCGTTGACGGCCAACGTATACATCGCCCTGGCTTCGTCGAAGCGGGAGCCTTTGATCAAGTGAGCGGCGATGAAGAGATAGGGGTCTTGCATCTCGTCGAGCAGCTCGGGATGCGGGTATTCTTTTAGATCCTTGAGGATCTGTTGCACCTGCTCCGTCGTGGCGTTTTCGACGGCAATCCCCAGCCACTTAGAAGCGTCCTTATCGCTCAAATGTCCCACATTCAGAGCGACCAGCTTCTGGGCCAGGTCGTATTTCACTTTTGCAAATTCCGGGTTTTTGCCCTGCTGCGTATCGATGTCGCCGATAAAGCCGAAGGCCTCCTCGAGCTGAACCTTGCGAACATTCACGTCCTTGGTCTGTCCGTTCCACTCCAACCATACCTTGGCCGTCTCAAGGCGGAGCTTTTCGTCTTTGGGATCAAGGGAAATAGCCCGCTTCAACAGGCGGGCGGCGGCGCCGACGTCGGTACCTCTGCGCTTGTCGGCCTCGGCCTTGATGAAATCCTTGGCGGCCGAGAGCTTTTCGGGTTTGATGTTGCCCTTTTCGTCGACCATGTCGCCGGGGAGCTTGACTCCCATGCTACTGACCTCGGCGGTGATTTTTTTCAGTTGCGCATCATCGGGCGGAGCGGCGGAAGGTGCCGGAGACTTATGATCTTCGGTTAGAACTTGCTTTTGGTCCTCGGTGAGTGGAGCCGGAAGCGGAGTAATATCTACGGGGGAAGTACCCGATTTTACGTTAGGAGTAGCACCGTCACCCATGGGAAAAGACCCCTTTTGATACTAGTCAAGTATCAGCGGAAAGCCCAAGCCCTCGAGCCCCCTACCGATATCGGCTGAATTCTAGCATCTTGTTGCGTGGATAAAGAATCGGAAAATCGATTCTTCAAGTGGGATTATGCTTAAGAAGCCGCCAACTTAGCCTGCAAACGAGCGCGAACCTCTTCAAAACCGGCAAAAAAGCGGAGGGAGCCGCTAGAACGAAGCTCCACGGCCGGTTTTTGACCTTCCGAATTGAAACGGGGGGCCACGGTGGCTCCCTCATGATCCTGCTTCGAATCCTCTAAGTTAGCACTGCGGCGAAGGACGACGGGATTGCCACGATCGTCGTAATTGATGAATTCTTCGTATTGAGGAACCGACTTACCGACTTTGTTATCTGACTTTTCCATATCCCTTGCCTCTTTCCCTTGACGCTTGTTCACATGAACCGTCACTTAAGGTAGGAATAGCAAGGCATGTGCCATGGAATGAATTTTCACTTCTATTCTTATATATTAATAAATTCAATGGTTTATACTATAATTTGTCTCAGACTATCACCACCCATTTCATGGGTTTTCGCAAAAAATGGGGTCAAAGTTTACATTACGGGAACAATTTTTGACCGTGCTTTGTGCACACTCCTACTTTCGCAGGTCTCACCCAACTCACCCTTACCTGCGGATCCGTTCTCGCGTCGGCACCTCGCGAGCTCGGGATTCCTCCTCGGCCTCCATTTCCATTTCGGAACGGTATTCTTTCTCTAGATTTTCCTTCGAGCCCGGGGGAACGGAAGCGGCTGGATTGGATTGGGTGGCTACTCGTACCCGCTTCGGAAAGGGATCTTCCGGCAATTCGGGAATGGATTCCCTCATCCAGTTCAGCTCTCGCGTGAAATAATAGAGGCTCCCAAAAGTGCCGACGAAATTCACCAAGCCCAAGGCGCTCGAAAAGGGGCTCGATAGGTCCGCCGTCGATAGCAGATAGCAATTGCCGATAAAGGAGATTCCCGACACCGCGGTCCACAGCATTTGCTTGAGCACGTTTTCCTCGTGCAACATGACGCCGGCCTTGATGTCGACCACTTCCCCTTCTTGAAACACGCCATCGGCGCGCACCTGCTTCCTGGCCAATTTCGCGCGCACGACGTTTCCCGAGGTGTCGAATCGAACCGGGAACCCCGCGGCGCAATCGACGCCCTGAATTTCTCGCCCTTCCCCCAGCGCCACGAATTCCAAGCGAGCGTCGGCGTCGAAAAAGAGTCGGTCGCCGTGGCCGTACTCGATGCCGCCGAACGCGCAGGGTTCGCTCGGGCGAATGGCGTAGAGCCTGCCCTTATCCGAATAGAACAAGCGGGTGCCGGCGGGAAGGATATCCGCGCCCAAGCGCTTTTCGACCTTCAGATCCACGGCGCTCGGAACTCCGTTCACGTGCCGGCTGGTGGTTTCCACTTCGTCGAGATGGAGGTTGCCTTGCTTCCGCACCGGACCGTCGGGAAGTTGCAGATCCAATAAATCGGTGACGCCTCGGGGCTTCCATTTCACCATGCCCCACATTCCCACACCGAGGACGGCGGTCATGAGAAATCGAGGAAAGCTGACTTCGGCATTCGTCGCGGAAAAAGCCTCCACGGCCGCCTGGGCATGTTCAGGGCCAAGCAGAGCGCCAAGACCGAGGCCCAAGCCGAGAATGGTCGTGATCGATTTTCCAGAGCCCTCCTCCATCTTGGCCTTGGTCTCCGTGGGTTTCACCCCGTCTGTCTCGACCTTCGATTTAGAGCTCGATTTGATTTTTCCGAATATCCGCTTCGCGAAATAACCCAGACCGAACACCGCGCCTATCGCGACGATCATGCCCATCTCGGTGGGACCCATGCCGGCGGGTCCGCCCTCTCCGGCTTGGGCCGTTTCGGGAATTCCCAGGCAAGCGAGAAGCGCTGCCTTAGCAAAGGTCTCACCTATCTTTTCCAGATCCTCGGCCCAAGGGCCAGGGTCGGATTGGCCTTGGATCTCCTTCGCATCCATGCCGAGTTGATCGAGGTTCGTCCCAAATCCCTTCGCATAGCCTTCCGCTTCGGCGATTTTTCCTTCTCTCAGCAAACCGCTGAGTTTGCCCGCGTCGAAGCCGGGCTTCGTCAGGGATTCTCGGATCAGTTGAATGTAAAGTTTTTGAGTCTTGGCGTCCTTGAAGATGGGTGTTCCGTCCTCCGTTCGTTGCGGGGCTTCGTAACCCAGGGATTTCAGATTCGCCTCGATGATCAGCGCCGTATTCAATTCGAGGATTTTTTGATGGATCTCCTGGCTCTTCGCCTCCAACTCCGGCCCCATCAGGCCGCCCAAGCCCTTCTGCGCGATGCCGTATTTCAGATAACTAAAGGCGTCGTGGGCTAAGGACTCAAGGAAACCTCCCTCGGGCGTCTCACTTAAGCCCAGCTTTTGGTTCAGTTGGTTAGTCGCCACCATGCCGCCGAAGCCGGCTACATGATTCATGGAGCCGACGAGGATCTCTCCGCCCTTGGACAACTCCTCGCCGCCCCCCTTCACCATTTCCAAGGCCCTGGCGGCCCGCGGCGCGTACTTCGCGCTCAAGTTTCCGAACTGCTTGAGCCCGCCGATCATGATCAGGTTGGAGGCGTAAACCTTGAGGATATGTTCCGTTGTCAGCGATTTTTCGACGTCGTGGTTCGCGGCTTCCTGCGCCAGCTGCATCGTCCCGAAAGCGCCGCCCTCGGCGAGCGCCTCCGCGCCGAAGGCCAGCGCCGTCGCCTTGTAACCGGTGATTCCCGCTTCGCTGAGCTTGGTCAGAGTCGCCAGTTTCGCCAAGGCACCGAGGGTCTGGCAGCCCTTCATCACCAGCACTTCATAAGCAACTTCGTCTAGGCTCGTGGTGCGAATCATGTCCCAGAGCCTGGCTCCCACTCCCTTGCCCTGTTCCAGACCGTTCATTTTTTCCGCACTGGTATTTTTCAAGTGGTCGCTGGCGGCCGTCTCACGGAGCAACGAGTACATCGCATAGGCCGTCTTGACTCCGAACCGGGCCTCGCATTGGTCCGCGTCGCGCAGCAGATCTTCCCCGTTGCCCACGTCCAGCTTGGAATCCGAGACATAACGAATCATATGGGCGATGACATGAGACCCATCGTCAGCCCCGATACGGCGCTGTGCCAACAACTCGTGGGCCCGCGGTTTCAGCCTAGGATCTTCGATGTTCAACAAGGCATCGTCGATGGTCTTCTCTTTCCCGCTCAGCAGCTGTTTGCGTACCGCCGAGATGAGGTCCTTTTCGATCCTGATCTTCTCGTAGACGAAATCGTCGCTGGTCTTGCCTTCGACGAGCTTGGTGATCATTCCCGAGGCGACGCCCCCCATCCCGTGGGCCTCGTCGAGGGCCTTCTCTTGCCCTTCTTCGATGAAGACTTCCCAGGCATAAAGCGCTTTCAAACTGCGGCCGCGGATCTCGTCGGACTTCATCCGCTTCACGATATCCCAGGCTTCGCCGAAGTCGGCGCGAAGTACCGTGAACGCGGCCTTGGCGCCGTCGAAATCCCCTTGGGCCAATTGACGGTAAGCGCCGTAGAGCGGCGCTCGTTTTTTAATCTCCGAGTAGTCGCTGTTGCCAGACACTTTTTCCAAAAGCTCGTAGGTGCGCTCCGCCAGGAGCTGGGCAGCATTCCCATCTTCCCGCGCTCCCAATTGCAGATATTGTTGGGCTAAGGCCTCGACCTTTTTTAGCTGTTCCAATCCAGTTTCCGCATTCTCCGGTAGGGAGTCGACTAGCTCGCTTTCCAACTTATCCAAGGCCTTGGATTCCTTTTCGTAAAATTTCTCAGGATCGTCCGACGAAACCTCCTCTTCCGATTTGGCCGCCGATAAGGGCAATGCGCCCGCGAGTCGTACCGCCAAGGGAACTAGGTTCAGCACCGGAATAACCTTCGCCAGGACTGGAAAAAAATCCGCGGGTGTCTTGTCCGAAGGCGGAACTCGGGATGGTGTCGCCGGCGGATTCGGCGACTTGACTTGGCTTGATTGAGTTTGGAGCTTAGGATTTTTTGAAGCGATTGCCGTCATGCCCTGCTAAAAAGCAAGCGGGGTGCCAAGAGCAGGAATTGTTCATTTGCTTGATATTACTGGTATAAATTATTAACTCGGCAATGCGGAAAAA
Organism: Deltaproteobacteria bacterium; assembly: GCA_021414045.1. Classification (GTDB taxonomy): domain Bacteria; phylum UBA10199; class UBA10199; order DSSB01; family DSSB01; genus DSSB01. Next base: position 9,943 of record JAIOPF010000083.1, read on the forward strand.
TTCACATTCCGCAAGATTTCAATTTATTCTTCATAAATCCTTCGCCTTCCTTCCCATAAATCTCGGGAACACAAACCAGACCCTTGAAATTCGGACGAACCGAATTTCGAGAAAGTCCTAACAAGAAAGAATTGGGAATTTTTAGGACTGCTGCAGTTTGCCGCGGAGACGCGCGCGAACTTCTTGCAGGTCGGCGAAGAAACCAAAGGTCCCTTTGGCGGCTGCGGGGGCAGGCTTGTTCTGAGTCGGGGCCTTGAAGGAAGGCGCGGGCGCCTCGTCCATGCCGGGATGCTCGGTGTTGCGGCGCAAGACGACGCTATGACCTTGAGAATCGTAACCGAGAAATTCTTCGATGGAATGAGAAGACGAGGAGGTTTTTGCAGCGGTGCCCATGCTGACTTGATAGAAAAGCAATCTTTGGGCCAAAAACCTCTCGAGGCGTTAAAAAAATATACTTATATTACAACGGGTTAGAAGATCCGATTTTACTGTCTTGGAAAGATCTGGGGAGCTCAGGCCACAGAAGCAAGTCCAGACGAGGCCCGCGGGCGACGTGAGACCTCATGCAAACTCATTCCGCGAGAAGTACATAGGGGGTGAATTCTTCCAGTTTCTTCAGCGCCACTTCGGCGTCCTGCAAGGGCGCCTCGCAGGCCTGATTGCGACAAACATAGAAGGTCGTCTTGCCTCCGCTCGCCATCTTGTCTTGCAGCAAGGGAGGAAAGTTCGAAGGACCACGGGTGGAAGCGACGACTACATTGGGATAAAAATGCTCGCGCAGACCGTGCAGGAAGATCTCTCCTTCACCTTCGGCGGCTTCCACCACCGCCACTTCGCTGGAAAGATCGGTAAGCGCATCGTAGGCCAGCAATAGCGTGCCAAAGGCCGTAGGATATTCGGAGGCCAGAGGGGCGAAGGCCTCGATGGTTTTGAGCGCCTTGGCGCGATAGGAAGCGTCCAAAGTCAGGTCGTGCAGGCGCAGCAAATTGGAAGCGCTGACGGCGTTGGCGTTAGGCATGGCGCCGTCCATGCCTTCCTTGCCTCGAACCAAAAGACTTGCGTCGCTGCCGTCGGTGAAAAAATAACCACCGCCCTCCTCGTCCCAAAATTTCGCATCTTGGCGACCTTGTAGAATCAGGGCCCAGTTCAAGACCTCGTGCCGAAAATCGCATTGGTAGAGGTCGATCAGCCCTTGAATCAGATAGGCGTAATCGTCGAGCCGACCGGCAAAACGGGCTTCCCCATCGCGGTACCGCGCCAACAAATCTCCATCGGGAGCGAGATGCCTCTTGAGGAAATCCATCGCGCGGCCGGCCGCCTCGAGATATTTTTTGTCGCCGGAGACTTGGTGGCCCAGGGCCATGGACCGGATCATGAGACCGTTCCAGGCGGTGAGGATCTTGTCGTCCTTATGGGGATGGATACGCGCCTCGCGCAATCGGAAGAGCTTCTCGCTGGCCGACTTTAGCAAAGGGTTGTCCTTCTCCGACCAGGCGAATTCCGGGGCCAAGGAAAAGTTATTGGTGCCGTGCTCGAAATTTCCTCCCGGGCTGACCTGATAGACCCGGCAGAAGTGATCCAACTCGTCGCGACTGAGGGCTTCGCTCAATTCCTCGAAAGTCCAGACGTAGAATTTCCCCTCTTCGCCTTCGCTGTCCGCGTCTTCCGCCGAATAAAATCCCCCCTCGGGGTGGGTCATCACGCGCAGGACGTAATCCAAGGTTTCCAGGGCTACTCTCCGGAAAGCTGTCTCCTGCGTCGCGCGATATGCCTCAAGGTAGGCGACGGCCAATTGGGCGTTGTCGTAGAGCATCTTTTCGAAATGTGGGATCAGCCAGCGTTCGTCGGTGGAGTAGCGGGCAAAACCGTAGCCCAGGTGGTCATAAATCCCGCCTCGCGCCATCTTGTCCAAGGTGAATTTCACCATCTCGAGGGCGCGGGCCTCGCCGCTGCGCCTCCAAATACGCAGCAGCATCGAAAGCTGGTTGGCGTGCGGGAACTTGGGCGCCCCGCCGAAACCGCCCCAACGGCTGTCGAAACTCATCAGGCTCTGGCGAAAAAATTGCCCGAAAACTTCCTCGCTTAAGCCGACTCCTTCGGCCTGGGCGGATTTCTGAAGTTTGAGGAATTCGACGATGGAATTCCCGGTCTCGGTGACCTGGGCGGCGGATTCGCGCCAGACCTTCTCGATTTGCCCGAGCAGATTGAGAAAAACGGGCTTCGGCCAATAGGTTCCGCCGTAAAACGGCTTGCGGTCCGGCGTGAGGAACATGCTGAGGGGCCAGCCTCCGCGCTGTTTCATCGCCTGCAACGCGCTCATGTAGATATCGTCGACGTCCGGCCGCTCTTCGCGGTCGACCTTGATGGGAATGAAATCGCGGTTGAGCACCGCGGCCACTTCTTCTTTTTCGAAGGATTCGTGCTCCATCACATGGCACCAATGACAGGTGGAATAGCCGATGCTTAGGAAGATGGGCTTGTTCTCTTCCTTGGCCGCGCGAAAGGCCTCTTCTCCCCAAGCGTACCAATGGACGGGATTGTCCTTGTGCTGCAACAGATAGGGAGACTTTTCGTGAACGAGACGGTTATATTTTTCGGTCATGGCTTCCTCTACTCGTGCCCGAGATCCGCGCGCGAGCCTTCAAGCAATTGTTGGACGACGGAGGGATCCGCCAAGGTGGAAATGTCGCCGAGATTCCCGGTGTCGCCCGCCGCGATCTTGCGCAGCAGCCGGCGCATGATCTTGCCGCTGCGGGTCTTCGGCAAGGCCGGGGCGAATTGGATGTGGTCGGGCTTGGCGATGGGGCCGACTTCGTTGGCGATATGCTGGATCAGTTCGCGGCGCAGGCCGCGCGAGGGCTCGATGCCCTCCTTTAAGGTGATGAAGGCGTAAATTCCCTCTCCCTTGATGTCATGGGGAAATCCCACCACCGCCGTTTCAGCGACGGAGAGGTGTTTGACGAAGGCGCTTTCCAATTCCGCCGTGCCGAGCCGGTGGCCCGAGACTTTCAAGACGTCATCCAGTCGGCCCAAAAACCAATAGTAGCCGTCGGAATCGCAACGGGCGCCGTCGCCGGCGTAATACTTCCCAGGAAATTTGGAAAAATAGGTGTTCTTGACCCGGTCGGGTTGCCCGTAAACGCCGCGAATCATCCCGGGCCAGGGAGCCTCGATCACGAAGAGTCCGCCCTCGTTGGGTCCGCATTCCAATCCGTTTTCTCGCAGGATCTTGGCCTTCACCCCGAAAAACGGCCTTCCCGCCGAGCCGGGCTTGAGCGGCATGGCGAAAGCCAGGGGACTGACCATGATCGCGCCCGTCTCGGTCTGCCACCAGGTGTCGACGATGGGGCAACGCCCTTTTCCGATCACGTTGAAATACCACATCCAGGCCTCGGGATTGATCGGCTCACCCACCGTCCCCAGCACCCGAAGGCTCCGCAACGAATGCTTGGCCACCGGGCCTTCGCCCGAGCGCATCAGCGCGCGAATCGCCGTCGGCGCCGTATAGAAAATCGTCACGCCGTGGCGGTCGATGGTATCCCAAAACCGGTCGGTCCCTGGATAGGTCGGTATTCCCTCAAACATCACGGTGGTCGCCCCATTGAGCAAGGGACCGTAGACCAAATAAGTATGGCCGGTCACCCAACCGACG
>JAIOPF010000084.1 GCA_021414045.1 Deltaproteobacteria bacterium
TGACTTCGATGGTCTGAGACTCCTCGTCGAGGAGCAAGATGGCGAAATCCTCGACCCCGACGTTGCGCACGATCACGTCTCCGAGAAGATTGCAAAGCTCTTCGGGAACGATGCTGCCAGTGAGGGCCTGGGAAATATTATATAGGACCGAAAGTTCATTCAGGCTTTCCTCGAGCTTGCGGTTGGTCGTGGTGATGATCTTGGCCTTCTCCTCGAGCATCGCGTTGTACTTGAGCTGTTCTTGCGCCACGGTCAACTTGCGCTCGGTATCGATCTTGGTGCTCTCGAGTTCGTTGATCTTCGAGAGCATCTCGTTGAACTGGGAAGCCACCTGGCCGATTTCGTCCTCGGAATCGACCCGGGCGCTGGTCTTCAGATCGCCGGCTTCCGCTTGCCGGATCGCGGTCATGAGGCGGCTCAAGGGCCGGTGGATGAAAAGATTGGTGGAGATGGCGATGACCAGGATGGAAAAAGTCGCGATGACGACGGCCAGAACCAGCAAGACCTGGATCATCGTGAACTTGCTGATCAGGGGCACTTGGATGGCCGCAACGATCCCAAGCAAAAGCAAGAGCATGAGGAAGATCGCGGCTCCCGTGAGAACCCCGATCTTAAGCCCTAGATTTTCCTTCAAATTTTCGCGAAAGGCCGACACTAACTTCATGATTCCCGTGGATTTTACGGGCGATAATGCGGCGTGTCAACGGCTTAGCTGGATTTAGGAGAGTCCGGAAAGGTCATGACACCGACGCTCCCTTCGGGTAGACCCATCCAGGATCCACGCAGGAGGAGCGCCCATGGAAAATTTTCAGCAGGCACTGCAACGCATTCCCGGCAAAAGCCCCCACATTCAGGAAGTGATCTATTTTCCCGAGATCGGTTCGACCAATGCGGAAGCCGTCGAGCGGGCCCGAAGCGGCGCCTTGAGCGGAACGGTCGTCGTCGCCGAGTCGCAGAGTTCCGGACGCGGACGCCTCGGCCGACACTGGGATTCTCCCTCGGGTAAAGGCCTGTATTTTTCCCTGATCTTGCGGCCCGCTCTGCCCGCGGCCCAGGCTCCCCTGACGACTCTCGCGGTGGGACTGGGCCTGGCCCAAATTTTTCGGGAATCGGGAATTCACGAACTGATTTTAAAATGGCCCAACGACTTGATCGTCGCCAAGAAAAAATTGGGCGGCATCCTCACCGAGATGTACCACTCGGGATCTCGAGTGGATTTCATCGTCGTCGGCGTCGGCATCAACGTCTCGCAAACCGACGCGGACTTCAGCCCCGAAGTGGCTTCGCTCGCGACCTCCTTACAGCAGATCACCAAACGTGTTTGGGATCGCGCGGAACTGCTCGAAAAATTATTGAACACCCTCACAAACGAAGTCGAACGTCTGGCTACCACGGGGCCCGCCATCTTGGTAAGGCGCTGGGAGGAAGAGTCCGGCATGATAGGACTTCCGATCTCCTTCGAGGAAGGCGGCCAAAAGGACGGCGGTCGCGTCCTGGGATTAGCGGCGGACGGTCGTTTGCGGGTTCAAAAGGAAGACGGGTCCGTCGCGGAATTGCTGGCCGAAGACACCACATTATTGTAGAAAAGAAACATGCTACTAGCTATCGACGTCGGAAACACCAACATGGTCATCGGGGTTTACAGCCAAGGCGACAAGCCCCGCCTGCTCCAGCATTGGCGCATGGAAACCAAAAAGGAACGGACTTCCGACGAATTCGGGATCTTCTTCAAAGAGCTATTCCAATTCGCGGGCCTAAACCTGGACGGCGTCGAAGCCATCATCATTTCCAACGTCGTTCCCCAGCTCGAATTCAACCTCGTGCGCATGTGCGAGCGCTATTTCAAGCTGAAGCCCCTCTTCGTCGGCCCCCGCCTCAAGATGCCCATCAAGATTGGCCTCAAGCATCCCGGCGAAGTCGGCGCCGACCGCATCGTCAACGGCGTCGCCGGCGTCATGAAATACGGCAGCCCGCTCATCGTCGTCGACTTCGGGACGGCGACGACCTTCGACTTCATCAACAAGGCCAAGGTCTACAAGGGCGGCTGCATTTGCCCGGGCATCGCCATCTCCAACGACGCCCTCTTCCAGCACGCCTCCAAGCTGCCCCGCGTCGAGATCCGCAAGCCCAAGCACATCATCGGCAGCAACACCGTCGAGAGCATCCAAGCCGGAATTTTTTACGGTTATGTCGGAATGGTCGATGAAATCGTGAGACGAATTCAGCGCGAGGCGAAAGTAAAATGCAAGGTGGTGGCCACGGGCGGCTTCATCGGCCTCATCTCCAAGGCCAGCCAGACCATCTCATCCTTCGATCCCTATCTCACCCTCGAAGGGCTGAGACACCTCTACGAATTCAATCGAAAGCGCAAAAAATAACCGTCCATTATATTCGCAACTCCGCGCAAAACCCGCCGATATTAAAAACAAGCCATTCTTTGACGGAAATCCCTCCGTCCCTCTCCTCGTTCAAAAAGCCGCCAAACGCTTGCATCTATCGAGACCCCGCGTCTC
>JAIOPF010000085.1 GCA_021414045.1 Deltaproteobacteria bacterium
ATCAAGCCTTGGGAGCGGAAGTCGAGTGGAATGCTTCCGCATTGGGGAGGGATTTGGCCTCCAGCTACCTGGTGTTGGGCGCGATGAAAGCGGTGGGAGGTTTGGGGGCGACGGCTTATCGGCGCAGCGGCGCGGTTTCGGGATTTTCCCGCCACTTGTTCGGTCAATCCGCCCTGTTCGGCGGTATATTGCTGGGGCATCGCCTGGAAGTCTTGACGGGGATTCGCCCGTCGGGCGATGCCGGCGGGACTTTGGTCGATTCTCTTGCGCTGCTTTTGCAATTCAACATCGCGGGCCGTTTGAGCCGGCGCTTAGGCTGCGAGGCTTTTTCAAATTGGGAGAACTATCTCGATAGCCAGGCCGCGACTTTGGGTTCCTCCCAAGTTTTTTTCCCCTCACGTGTTCCGGAAACACCGATGTTCGGCCCCGCTTTCGCCATGGCGGGAATCGGAGACCGTGACCATCTAAACTCTTCGTCGCCTCCCCAGGTCATCTCCACGACCTTTCCTCCTTCCTCGTGGCCGGCTTACGAGTCTTACTACTACCCTCCTGGTGGAAATGGCCCGCGTCCACCGGGGATTCGATACCAACCCGAGGTGCGTCGCCTTTGGGAAACGCTTGAGCCGGTATTGCGCGAAGTGCCTTTCGAAGCCACTGCGGAGGAAATTTTGCGGCGTCGTGCCGATTTCGAGAGCGCGGACTTGTTGTGGTTGGAGCAGATTCGGGACTTTTCCGAATTGGTGGGTGGGCATGTGGAAGTTTACGGGCCTGATCGTCTTCTTGAGCCTTGGACTTCCCAGTTCCTCAAGCCGAGAGCGGATTTGTTGGCCGGCGCCATGGCGATCACGGAAGGCAAGGGTCGCGTCTATGAAATCTCACTGCCATACGCCGACGCGCGTTTCGGTAGGCCCACAGAGAAAGGCCAGTATGCGGGCCTTCAACATATTTTGAGCGAATTGGAAACGAGTTTTGGGGATCAGGTTTTGTTGGCCAACGTCCAGCAGGGACGCCTGCGGGTCCGCTTTCCGAACTTCCCGCTCTGGGAGGCCTTGTTGATGGCGCGGTTCGGGAATCAGGTTCATCGTTTGGTGCTGGTTGACGGGGAGATCCCGCGAGACGATGTGATGCGCCTGCGCGGCAAACTTCTGGCTCCGGTTGGCTTGAGCCGGCAGCCCTTGTTCGTTGGAGAAATGAAGGGGAGGGTACATCCTTTCTTTTTCGTTCTCCACGATTTATTCCATGCCACCAACGTTTGCATGCTCCCGCCGCAATTAAGCCGCACTTCTCATCGCCTTTATTTCATCGCGAAGCGTGAGCTACCGGCTTCGGATATCAAGGAAGAACATTTGAATCGTTTGGCGGATATGGATCCAGGTTCGGATTTTCGGGGTAATCCGGGAATTTTCGTCGATTTTTCCCTTCGTCCCTTTTGGGATGGCATCCGGAGGGACGTGTTGAGCGAAGATGTCGCTTGGCGTCGCTTTCAGCGCTTCCCGAAATTTTTGAACGCCTATGATAAGATGCTGAATTCCCATCCTCCGGAAAATCCCGAGGATTCCCATTGGCACGAGGCGTTTCGCCTGCGGGTCCAAGACTATAAAAACGATTTTTCGAACTTGCTCCGAAGGGTTTTACGAAACTGACACCAACGCGCCATTCGCGCGTCATTCGCGGGGCTTTAAGGGTTCCCATCGTAATGGACTTGGGACAATAAAAGGGACGATTCGAAAAATATCATGCAACTTCCCTAGAAAAAATCCGAACAAGCGTTTGGTTTCCAAAAATAAATAAAGATTTTCGAGACTTAAATCCAAGCCTTTGTACAGATTTGGAATTCGCCGATAGGGGGCGAAAAATCTCGAAACAGCTCTCGGGTTTTAGAGACCCGGTTAGCTTGTGGGATTCAAGATTGAAGAAGCAAAGAGGAGATAGATTATGACTCCACCTGTTGTAGATCCACTTCACGCTGATGCCGGCGCGCCGCCACCGGCCGCCACCGTTCCGCCGCCACCGCCCCCCGCGGTAACCGCGGACCCGCCCCCTGCTCGTCGCGTGACTCCGGAGCCGGAAACCGCGGCGGTTCCCGCGGCATCCAGCGTCTCGACCGGGCCCACTTTGATGGACCGTTTTCATTTCACCCTCGCTGGGGGATACAACTTCGGCACGCGAATCGCTCCTGGAGACGCGCCCTTTAGCACCGCGGCCCCCAGCTACCGCGGCGGCAGCCTCTATTTCCAACCGGCTTTCAGCGTTTTTCAGAACAACCTCTTCGACTTGCGCCTCGGAGCCCAATTGGGAGTGGCGCCGCTCAGCATCCCCCGGTCCCCCGGATCGGTGGATTCCAGCGTCACCGCGCTTTCCTTGGGTGGATTGGTCGAAGGCAATCTCAGTTTTCACCAGCACTTTGGTTTGGGATTGAATGCGTCCCTCGGATACATGGGCTTGATCAGTTCCGATGCCGACGTCGGGGCGCCTTTCACAGCGACCTTCGACTGGGGTTCGGAAGGCAGCTTGCACGTCGGAGCCCAGCTCTATGCCCATACCTGGAACCAAGCGATTCGCGTCGGAGTGGGCCTCGATTCCATGCCCACCGGTTTCAGCTTGGCGACGGCACCGGGCCAACCCGACCTCTTGGTCAACTACGGACCGACTTGGACGCTTTTCGTGGGGCTCGACGCGATTCGCATGATTCGCAATTTTCAAGGCAACGGAAACGCGGCGCCCGCAGCGCCCGCTCCCGCGGCCGGACACTGAGTTTTGATTTCTTAACGAAGGGATCCTCAAGAAGGATTCCCCAATGAACGATAGGAGTATCGTTATGCGTGCCTTCCACAAAGCCGCTGGACTCGCCCTCGTCCTTTTAACTCTCTTGATCGGAAACGATCTGATCGCCGGAGGCCTGAACATCCCCGGAGATTCGAATGGAGGAAAGATCTGTAAGGTCACCTCCATGGTCGACGACGCCAATATCAATGGCAGTCTGCGTCGCGCCTTGGAACAAGGTTACAACATCCAGAACAGCTCGCTACCTTCCTTCTGCACCGAAAAGATCATTTTCGATACGGCTGGGACCATTACCCTTCGGGCTCCGATTCGACTCGACAACAAGGCGGCAGCGGGTTTTGGCTTGGAACGCGGCGACGGAGTTAGCGGCGCGGTCATCCTTGACGCCTCGGCTTTGGGCGACGGAGCTTGCGCCATCGAGCTCGACTCCAACCAAGTTACCATCAAAGGCATCACGATTCGCGGCGCCAAGGGCTCTGGTATCTGCATCAAGGCCGGTTCCAACGGAAACATGATCGACGGTGTCAGCGTGACCCGCAGCGGCAACGGCATTCGGGTCGAAGCCGGCTCGCAGCGCAACACCATCCAACACGGATTCTACTTCGACAATACGGGCTTCGGCGTGCAGCTGCTCGACGCGACTCAAAACCAAGTCACGCACAATGCGCTTTATCGGAACAACGCCGGCCCCATCGATTCTCCGGCAACCACTTTGAAGCCCGAGATCTCTTCGGCTTCCCCGAGCAACTCCGCCGCGACGACTTTCGTGTTGTCCGGAACCTTGCCTTCTTCGGTGGATCGCATCGAAATTTTTCGAGGAGCGCCCTCGGGATCCGAGACCAACTTCATTACCGATTTGCGTGAATTTTCCGGGCTCTCTTTCTTGGCGACGATTGACGCCCGTTCCGGCGAAGACGTCTTCGCCGTGGGCATTGCCCCCGACGGGACGACGTCTCCCGCCTCGACGATCGTTCACTTGAGCAACACCGGAGGCGGTGGTCCAGGCGGACCCGGCACCGGCCCGCGTCCATGCTTCCCAGGTCAGGTTTTCCCTCCGACCGCGGACTACGATGGAGACGGCATTTACGATCGACTCGAGGATAAGCCCATCGCCGAAGGCCAAGGCGGCAACTGCGTCGTCGATCCCGGCGAAACCGACCCGACCAACGTCGACACCGACGGAGACGGAATCAAGGACGGCATTGAAGACCGGAATAAGAACGGTGAACTCGATTCCGGCGAAAGCGATCCGACCAAGGACGATACGGACGGAGATTTCATCAAGGACGGCGCCGAGGACCATGATCAAGATGGAATTCGCGATTCGGACGAACTCGATCCCACCAAGAAGGATACCGACGGTGAAACCAACGGTAACGCCCAAGACACCGATTTCGACGGTAAGGCCGACGGCATCGAAGACTCCAATCATGATGGCGTGCACGACCAATTTCGCGAGAGTGATCCGCGCAAGCCGGATACCGACGGCGACGGTTTCCTCGATTCGACGGACGTCTGCCCGAATATCTCCTTCCGCAATTGCAAACAGCCCTGCATTCCCGGCGAGGAACCCGAAAAGGATCTCGACACCGACGGCGACGGCGTGCCGGATTTCTTTGAAGACTTGGATCACAGCTGCGGAGACCCCGACGGTGGAGAGACCAACGTCTACAAAAAGGATACCGACGGCGATGGTAAGTTGGACGGCATCGACGAGTGCCCCAACAACCCTGATCTTTCCTGCGAGGGCGCTTGCAACACCGAGTTGATCAACGAATTCATCGACTCCGACGGCGACGGCCTCAAGAACAGCGAGGAAGACCGCGAGCATCCTTGCGTGGTGGATCCGAACGAGAGCGATCCTTTCGATCCGGACACCGATAACGACGGGATCACCGACGGCAACGACGTCTGCCCGCTAGACCCGAACCCGCTTTGCGCCAATGCCTGCACCCCCGGGGTTCCTCCGCCCGACGGCCAGGACTCCGACGGCGACGGGATTCCCGACGGCAACGAAGACATCAATAACGACTGCATTCAAAGCCCGAACGAAACCAATTTCCGGAAGCGCGATTCGGACGGCGACATCATCAATGACAACGAAGATCCCTGTCCGCTCAATTCGGATACGAGCTGCAAGCAAGAATGCATTCCCGGCGAATTCATTCCCCCGCAGCGCGATTCCGACCGAGACGGCATCAAGGACGTGCTCGAGGATACGAACAAGAATTGTATCCGGGACGTCGGCGAATCCGATTCGTATAATAACGACACGGACGGCGACGGGCTTCCCGATGGTGCCGAGGACCGCAATCAAAACGGCGTCTTCGAACCCGGAGAGACCGACCCCCGGAACCTGGACACGGATGCCGACGGGCTTGCTGACGGCATCGAAGACCGTAACCACAACGGCCTAGTAGACTTTGACGAGCTTGATCCCAAGGTCGGCGATACGGACGGCGACGGCATCCTCGATTTCAATGAGGATACCAATCGCAACGGCGTCTTCGATTCCGGCGAGACCAACGGGGCACGGAAAGATACCGACCAAGACGGCCTAGAGGATGGCGTGGAAGACGCCAACCATAACGGCTTCGTCGACGCCGGCGAGTCCGACCCTCGCAACCCGGACACGGATGGCGACGGCGCCACCGATGGCCAGGAAATCAGCCAAGGCACCAGCCCGATTCGCGGAAGCAAGGGCGACTTCAATAAGGCGTCTGGGCAAGGATGCTCGCTCAGCCAGGTCGCGATGGACGCCTCGGGATTCTCGGCCTACTTAGGCTTGGGACTGTCCAGTCTCTTGGGCCTCCGGTTCCGCCGAGCCAAGCGGAAGTAAATTCGATCTCCTTTTTCATAAAAACCCCGTTCCGTAATCCGGAGCGGGGTTTTTTTTCGCCCCTTGCCTCGGGGGCCGCCTTTTAATAGGACGGATCCATGAATCCCCCCCGTCCCATCCAGATACTTCCGGAGAACGTGGTTCACAAAATCGCCGCCGGCGAAGTCGTGGAGCGGCCTGTTTCAGTAGTTAAGGAATTGGTCGAAAACTCCCTCGACGCCGGCGCCACACGGATCCACGTGACCTTGGAGCAGGGCGGTTGCCGGGCCATCGTCATCAGCGACGATGGCCATGGAATTCCTCCCGATCAATTGCCCCTCGCCTTGAAGCGTCACGCCACCAGCAAGATTACCCGGGCGGAGGACTTGTTTTCCCTGCACACCCTAGGGTTTCGCGGCGAGGCCCTGCCTTCCATCGCCAGCATCAGCGATTTTCGCATCGAGAGCGCGACGGAAGGCAGCGATCCACTGGGTTACGCGATAGACGTGAAGGGTGGAAAACTGAGCGACCTCCAGGAGCTGCCGATGTCCCGTGGCACCCGCATTTCGGTGAAGGAGCTGTTTTGCACCACCCCGGCGCGATTGAAATTCTTGAAGCGTCCCGAGACCGAATGGAGCCATATCGCCGATCTCTTGACCGCGATGGCCTTGCATCACCTCGGGGTCGAATGGCGACTCGAGCACAATGGCAAGGTTTCCCTGTTTTGCCCGGCTACCGACGATCCCCGGAGACGAATTCTCGATCTCTTCGGCAAGGAAACCATGGAAATTCTATACCCGGTCGAGAGGCGAATCTCCGAGCTCGAGATCCGTGGACTCATCAGTCACCCGAATTTCTCGAAGAAGACGAATCGGCACCTTTATGTCTTCGTGAATGGGCGCCTCGTTCAGGATAGACTGATCAACCATGCGGTCGTGAATGGATACCGCGGGCTCTTGATGACCCAGCAATACCCGATGGCCATCTTGCATCTGAACGTCGATCCTGCGCTGGTCGACGTGAACGTGCATCCCACGAAGCGCGAGGTCCGCTTTTCCAATTCCAACGTCGTCCATCAACTGCTCTCCGACACCATTCGGCGTTGTTTGGACAGCTCGCCATGGAGAGACGTCGCGTCGGCGGAAAATCAGGCCTTCGAATCCTCGTCCCCGCTGGCGGCCGCTGTCGGGTTCGAATCGTTTTCACGCGAGGATTATGGCCGCCGGGTCCAGGCCGCCTTGGGCGATTTCGCCGCGCGGCCGCTTCCTTCCCTCGGCGCCGCCGAACGCGGGGCCTGGCAGGCGGAAGAGAGGAGCGCCAAGATCGGCACCCTGGCGTTTTCCTCCTTGAGGCTCATCGGCCAGTTGAACGCGACTTATCTGGTCTGCGAAAGCGAGGGCTCGCTTTTGCTCATCGACCAGCATGCCGCCCACGAGCGCATCGGCTTCGAGAATCTCAAACGAAGCTATCTTTCCGGGGCGCTTCCGCAGCAGCGCCTCTTGCATCCTGAAACCCTGGAGCTTCCTGAAAACGAGGCCGCAAGGTTGCGGAGTTGCCTCTCGAAACTCGAAACTTTCGGTTTCGCGGTGGACGAATTCGGCGAGAACACCTTCGTGCTCAAGGCGCATCCCACTTTGCTGAAGGGAGCGGATTGGATGGCCGTCCTTCGGGAAGTGGCCCAGGAAATCGAGGATGGGCCTGGTCTCGAGGGCGTTCAAGAACGGGTGGACCACGTTTTGGCGACCATGGCCTGTCACCGGCAAATCCGCGCCCACCAACGCTTGAACGACGAGGAAATGCGGGCCCTGCTCGGCGAATTGGAGGGGACTCCCCGCTCTTACCATTGCCCCCATGGAAGACCCGTCATGGTCGAGATCGAATCGCGCGAGATCGAGAAGTGGTTCAAGAGGGTCCTATGAGACCGGCGCCTTCCATCGTCGTCGTGGCCGGCGCAACGGCTTCGGGAAAATCCGAATTCGCCGAAAACCTCGCTCTCGAAATCGGCGGCGAGATCCTCAACGCCGACAGCCAACAATTTTACAAGGGATTCGACATCGGTACGGGCAAGGTTCCTCCTGGACAGCGCCGTTCACCGCATTGGCTTTTGGATCTGTGCCGTCCGGGAGAGCGGATGACCGCCATGGAATTTGTCCGACATGCCGAGGCGGCGATCGCCGATGTTTCCGCGCGCGGCCGCGTCCCTGTCCTTGTCGGTGGCACTGGCCTTTACCTGAAGGCGCTGTTGGAAGGTCTGGATGAAATGCCGCCGCGCCATCCAGAGATCCGGGCGAAACTACAGGAAGAAGCCCAGGTGCTGGGCGCCCCAGCCCTTCACTCTCGTCTTCAAGAAATCGACCCGGTCAGTGCGGCTAAAATCAGCCCTCAAGACCCCTTGAGGATCATCCGTTATCTCGAGATATCCATGGCGGCGGGACGTCCTGCCTCGGAATTGATGCGAGGCGAGCGTCCGGCCGAGCTGCGTTTTCCCACCCGCACCCATTGGTTGCGACCCGAAAGGTCGGTCTTAGCTCAACGTATCGCAGAAAGGGTCGAAGCGATGTTTCGTGCTGGGTGGATGGAAGAGGTGAGGTTGCTGCAAGAGCAAGGCTTCGATCCTCGCGTCCTGGAAAACCGGCCCATCGGCTACGTGGAGGTGGCGGACGCGCTGGCAGGACTAAGGAGTGTTGAAGACGCCAAGGCGGAAATTATTTTTCGTACTCGACAGTACGCCAAGCGTCAGGAAACTTTCTTCCGAGGAATGTTTTCGCATCCGGCCTACGATGCGGTTATCCACAGCCAATTTCCTGATATTTAAAGGGAAATTTCACAACCTCCCAGGGTTTTTGACGATAATTCAAAAGGGGAGGCAGGGGGTTACCGTTCAAGGGGTTGAGGGGAAGGGATTAGGGTCCCACCTGGATCGGTAAAACCAATATATTTTGAATAGTTACGAATGAATCTCGAAGCGATTTCGAGATTTTTCGTGGGGCACAATTATGACGCCACCAGGGGCACCTCAGGGTAAGGGGAATCCCGGTCTTCCGGCATTTTCCATCGATACCCTGCCACAATTTTGTCTGACGGTTCCGTCCCTTTTTCAGGGGACATCGGAAACGCCGTTGCCCGCACTTCAGCGGCCGACCTTTTTCGCCGAGAGCGTTCAAGGGCAGGTTTTGCAACAAGCCTTGGCTTTTCCTCGTAACTCGCCGTTTTATTTGTCCGTATTCTTTCGCAGCACTCGAGACCAATCCTCGCCTTACCTGATTCGAACGGATGTTTTTCCACGATTGCCGGTGAACGACGCCTCCTTGGGCTATCCTTATGATGTCGAGTCGGCTCGTTATCCCTTGATCCACGAATTGTCGGAGAACCTGCGCCTGGTGGAAGGCAATTTCAACGACCTCAAGGAAAAGGAAAAGGAACTGCAGCGCTCCGTCGAGAAACTGACCGAATGGACGCTGAAATCCGAGACGGAACGGGGGCCGGAATCGACCATCGAGGGCGAGAAAAGGAAGATCAAGCGGATTCTGAAGGACATGCGCCGAGTCCTCGACGGGATGGATGCGCCGGTGAAAACTCTCGAACGCTGGGCTCTCCAGGACGGGAAAGATAAGGCCGTTTCCCGGGAAGCCGCTCTCGATATGGTCTTCGGCCTTTACCGCGCGAACGAGGCGGTGGCCAAAAATTATCCTCCGGCCGAAGTCGACGCGGGCTACGAAGTGATTCGCAAGACCCGGGAACGCCGTTATCTGAAGGGCTCTCTCGATGGCCTGAGTTTCGGCGTCGCCGTGGTGGACCTGAATGTCACCGGTCCTAATTCCGTGAATCGCGACCTGGGCGAAATCGTTCTCGATCAAACCTACGAGGCCTTGAAGGCTCATTTTCAAGGTTCGGTCGTCTCGAAGGGCACGCGCACCAATTTTCGTATCGTCAATCCCGACGGGCAGAAACTCAGCCAAGAAGAGTTGCTGCAATTGGAGTCCGATATTCATCGGCGCATCAGCAAAAAGGTCGAGGGGAACCCGACCTGGAAGGCTTTTATCGAGGGATACCACGTCGGTCTCAGCTCGGGGTATGCCGAAGTTTCCTTCCTCCCCGAGGAGATCCGCGTCGGGCCCCAGGGCGAATACGAAATGGAGAGCGTCAACGCCCTCCTAAAAAAAGTCGATTATGGTTTTCGCGTCGCCCATGCTCGTAGCCAGGAAATCACGCTGAAGCTCAAGGAAGAGGAAGCCCAGA
>JAIOPF010000089.1 GCA_021414045.1 Deltaproteobacteria bacterium
CGTGCTCTTGCAGATTCTCGACGACGGTCGCGCGACCGACGGGCAGGGGAGGACGGTCGATTTCAAGAATACCGTCCTCATCATGACCAGCAATATCGGTTCCCAGTTCATCATCGAATTGGCCGGCAAGGACGATGTCGAGATGGAGAAGCGCGTCCTCGACGCCTTGAGAGGGCATTTCCGCCCGGAGTTCCTCAACCGGGTCGACGAGATCATCATCTTTCATTCGCTTCATGAAAAGCAGATCGAGAAAATCGTCGGTATCCAGTTGGGTCGTCTCGATAAGCTTCTGAAAGACCGAAAAATCGTGCTCGAACTCACCGAGGATGCGCGGCGCTTGATCGCCGAACACGGTTACGATCCCGTCTATGGCGCCCGTCCGCTGAAGCGAGCGATTCAAAAGTACATCCAAGATCCCTTGGCCATCCAGCTGCTGGCGGGGGAATTCCACGATGGCGATAAAATTGTCGCTGAAGTTGCCAAGACCCAGGTGGAAAAGGGCGCGGGTGAATTGGTTTTCAAGAAAATCCCAGCTTAGCTCAGCCGAGCATGAGAATGCCTTTCAAAATATAAAGTGATTCCAATATCTTCCCGGAGACGTTGAATTTACCCTTTTCAACCTTGCCCTGGATCCTTAGAATTTGCAGTGAAGCATTACATTCGGGGTAAGGGGGTATGGGCCAAAATTCATCTTGTCGTCGGCTCCTGCTGGTTTTTCTGACCGTGGTGAGTTTTATCGGGTGTGGAGGCAGTAAGTACCCCGAAGGGGGCGCGGCTTCGCCCGAAGTTCTCGTTCGAGAATCCCTCAAGAATATCGGCACCATCCTCGCGCAATCTTCTTCGGCAATGATGGGGATGACGGGAGAATTTCCCAGCATCCAGGTGATCGCGACGCAACGCGCTTGGAATTGCCCCGCGAACCTCCATTACGAGAATGATTGCCTGAAAATGGAGGGGGCCTGCTCCGCCACCGGCCCTCGGCTCAATTTTTCAGGGACGGCGGAATTCAAGGAATGCCTGCGCGAGACCGGCCTGGGCTTGGCCGCATTTTCGGGTGCCTTCAATTATTCGATTGCCTGGGATATGCCGCCTTCCTGCGTTCCCTCCACCGAGAACGCTTCCTGTCTTTCGGCGATGGTGGATTTGTCCCTCTCCAATCCTTCCAATCTATCGGTGCGTTTCGCCGAGTCGGACCTATTGGCGATCACGGCCCTCCAGGCGGGCCTGGAAGAGCGCTGGCGTCTCGCCGGCGCCGGATTGTGGAGGCTGGTGCTGAACGAGTTTAGCGCCTTCTCCGGAGGGCAGGTTTTTCAATGCACGGGAGAGCCCCTTGCCTGTACCGTCACGGCGGTGACTCCGGCCAATCCGCCGCCCGCCGTCGATCCGGCCTGCCTTGACATTCCGGACTGCGACTCCGACGCGGTCTGCGCGGCTTTCGTCCAATCCTGCCCGGATACGGCGGATCTGTTGGGAAAATTCGGCTACGAGTTGCGATGCCTGGATAGCCAATCCAGGAACGTCAGAACCTGCCTGCCCGTGAAAATCGCGACGCCGCCGGATGATGGCGGAGGAACCCCTCCAACCCAAGGAACATGCTCGCGCTCCGGCGTATGGAATAATTTCTGCCCCGTCACCTTCGGCACGACGGTAAACGGGGAAGGGCTCGATTGTCAGGCCGACGCCGAATGCCAAAGTCGGGATTTTTCGACTTTCAATG
>JAIOPF010000078.1 GCA_021414045.1 Deltaproteobacteria bacterium
AATGCTCCATCAAGGGCGCTGAGATCGAGAGCAATACTTCCCGTTTTCCGGCCAAATCCCCTTGGGTCTCGACACCGCGGGCGGCTTCCTCGAAGATACGAAAGGCCGGCGCCAACCTTCCTTGAATCGTCTCTAGTTTGCCTTCAAGCAATTGTTCGTAGGGCGCCAAGGCCGAATAAGCGCCGTCCGCGAATAAGCCTTTCACCTCGCGCAAAGAGGCGTCGGCCTCGCGCATCATGCCCATGCCGATGTAAACTTGGGTGAGGTGCAATGAAATAACCCCATGCTCGAGCTCCATTCCCTTCACCTCGAGGCGGGAACGCGAACGAACCAGCAAATCGTGGGCCTCAGCATAGCGCCCTCGCTCGACCAAGGCCGCCGCCAGACTTTGGGCGGCGCGAATCCAGGACGAGGTCTCCTCTAGGGGTTCGAGCTTCGCGAGGGCTTCGCGATACGGAGCTTCCGCAGCGCGAAACAAGCCCAAATGACATTCGAGGTTTCCGATTTGCAGGAGAGCTTGGGCGCTTTGCTCGGGGCTAACGGCGAAATCGAAGGCCTTCCGGTAGTGACTTTGGGCCTCGGCGAAATTCCGGACGGCGGAGAGAATCTGCCCGGTGCGGAGGTTCCAAGAAAAAGCCTCCTCGCGCAGATCGGCTCGTTCGGCGTGATAGGCCAAAAGACCCGCCAGCGGATCGGTGTCTTCCTGGCCCCGGATGAAATCGAAAAGGCGCCGATGCCATTCCCTCCGAGCCCCCGCGTCCAATCCCCGCATTTCATTCTCGGCGACGCTTGGGTCGGACATGCGCCAGTAAGGCCGCTCGTCTTCGCCCCTCAGGATTTTTCCTTGTTTCGCCAAGTCCTCGAGGAGGAATCCCAATCGCCCGGCATCGACGCCGGTGACGGCCTTCAAAAAATCCTCGCTCATCCAGCCAGGATGGGCGGCCAGGGCGAGGGTCAGGGTTTTTTCGTCGGATTCCATCGGTCCAGGCAGTGTAACCCTTTTGCCCAAACTAGCCAAGGATGGTGAGATTGGAAAATTTGGCGAGTAGCTTCTTGCGATCCCCGCTTTGAAAAGCCACCGTCACCTTCCGGTCTTCGGCCCCGCCTTCACAAAGCTGGATGGTGCCGAAACCGAAAACGGGGTGTTTGACCTTCGTCCCAATCTTGTAGGGATTGGAGGGATCCTCCTTGGGCTTTGCCGGAGCGGGATTGAGCCAGGTGGCCCGAGGGTACTCTTCCTCGTCGCGATCCTTCGTATAGGAGCGCCCGAATTCCGAAGGCGGGGGCTCGATGCGATCGATGAGCTCCGAGGGAACGTCCTCGAGAAAGCGGGAAGGAAGATTGAACTGCTCGTTGCCGAAAACCCGCCGCCTTTCGGCATTGCAGAGGAAGAGCCGCTGTTTCGCGCGCGTCATGCCCACGTAGGTCAAGCGTCGCTCTTCGTCCATCTCCTCGGGGGTATCGAGAGATCGCATGTGGGGAAGCAAGCCCTCCTCCATGCCGACGAAAAAGACCACGTTGAATTCCAAGCCCTTGGCCAAATGCAGGGTCATCAAGGGAAGCGCCTTGCTCTTGTCGTCGAGTTTATCGATGTCGCTTTGCAGGGAAATTTGGTCGAGAAACCCCTGCAAGGACGGTTCGGTCGTGGAGGCCTCGTAATCGGCCGCGACGTTCACCAACTCCTCGAGATTCTCGATGCGACCTTCGGCCTCTAAGGTGTCTTCACTGCGCAATTCCTCGAGATAGCCGCTCTTTTCGACCAAGGTCTGCATGAAGTGCGAGAGCCGCTCCCCCTGCATCATGGCCTGAAGGTTCAATAGCAGCTGGTGAAAATCCCGGATTTTCTTGGCGGTGGCACCCGCGATGCCCGCCTCCGCGGCAAAAGGAAGCGCCTCGAAAAAACCGATGCCGCGGGCGGCGGCGAACTGCTCCAGTTTTTCCACCGTCACCTTGCCGATGCCTCGTCCTGGCACGTTGATGATGCGCCGCAAATGCAGGCTGTCCGAAGGATTCGCCAAGACCCAAAGATAGCTCAGGATATCCTTGATCTCCATGCGGTCGTAGAAGCGAGTGCCTCCATAGATGACATAAGGCATGTTTTGGCGGCGAAGCTCGTCTTCAAAAACCCGGGACTGGGCGTTGGTGCGATAGAAGACCGCGAAATCCGAGAGCGGAAGACCCTCGCGATCCCGGATTTTCTGGATCTGCTGGACGACGAAGGCGGCTTCTTCCTTGTCGGTACGACCGGTATAATAAACGATCTTGTCGCCTGCCTCATTCTCGGTCCACAAGG
>JAIOPF010000079.1 GCA_021414045.1 Deltaproteobacteria bacterium
TGGGATTGCCGCCGGTGGTATTGGGGACTTGTGCAGCGAAGGAACCGGCGCCGTCATTGAGGAATACCCCGACATTGTTATCGGAGCCGTTTGCGACCGCGATATCGGCGAAACCATCGCCATCGAAATCCCCGCTCGTGATCGTCTGCCAATTGGCGGGAATTTGCCCAGCCGCGAAGGTCTTGGCCGTCCCGAAATTCAAAACCAGGGGATTGTTGCCTCCTCCTCCGCCGCCGCCGTTATTAGAGTTGCCACCTCCGCATCCGGCAATGAAGGCCATTAATGGAATGCAAATAAAGGAAGCCATGGACGTTTTACGCATAATTTCTCCTTAAAGTGGCGGAGTGCAGGGAGCCCTCTGCAATATAGGGTAATTAGCGCCAATGATCTAGGGTTGAATCAAAAGACCTATTTATGGTGAGGCCTTTGGGGGCGGGAAGATGGAGATAATGAGGACGCTTGTGAATTTTAAAAAAATTTGGAATGATCCCCTAAACTTAACATTCCTGTGGAGGATCGTATGTTCAAGAAAATCGTGATGGCGGCTGCGCTATTCAGCCTTTTGACCCCCTCGCTCAGTTTCGCCTTGGGCGAATGTCGGGACGACCGGAAAAAGTTTTGCCCGAATGCCGGCTTGGATGAGGATAAAATCAAGGCCTGCTTGAAGGAAAACTATAAAAGCCTGTCGGCGCCTTGCAAGCAAATGATCGACGAAAAGATCGAGGAGAAGATCGATAAGAAGCTGGATAGCCAAAGCAAGTAATTGATTTTAAAAAAAATAAACCCCCTCCCTGTTAAGGGAGGGGGTTTATTTTTTGAATTGAAAACCTCTTTATAATGGCCGAAATAAATTTATTTTTTCGGCGTCAGAGTTTCGGTGCCGAGGTGACCTGGATCTTTGGCCACGGACCAGGTGCCCTTGAGGGAGCCGTTCGGTTGCAAGATGTAGGTGACGGTGCCGACGTTTTCCGTGGCGGTGCCCCATTCGACCGTAAAGGTCTTGTCATTCAACTTCCCGATTCCGTCATAGGTCGTGCCGACTTCCCAATGAATCCGGTAGGTGTCGCCCGATTTCACGAGGGTGGCAATGCCTTTGTAAGATCCTTTGCCGTCCGGGTTGGTGCCGGAGACCCAATAGGTGCCCGCGAGATTGGGCGCGCTTTGGGCGCGGGCGGCCGAACCCAGGGCGCCGACGCTGAGGAGGAGGGCGGCAATAACGAGAAACTTTTTCATGGAAGGCTCCTTTTTGGAAAAAAGCGATGAAGTTGCCACCGTCTAACAAAATTATTTCTAAGTCACGGAATAAAACGTGGGCTCTGATTCTTCATCCGTACGATTGGCCCTTGATATCCTTGGAAAAACGATTATCATAACTTTCGGGCTCAGAATGATGTTTTGGAATGATGCGTTTTTGCTTAATCTTTCTTGCTTTATTTTTAGTCCTATCTTGCTCGGGCAATAAGGATGCTGAGGGTACAGGAGCGGGATCTTCCCAGCTTCCAACCTCAGTTCTTTCCGACTCCCCGCCCGGGCTCACTCAAGGCCAAAATCAAAATAAAGATGGAAAAAACGGCGGAGATTCGCCGATCAGCGAATCCCCGACCAACGATTCGGGGAAAAACGACGGTCCAGGGAAAAAGGATGAAGCCAAAGGCGTGGCGGACGAAGCGGTCTATCGACTCATTACCGAGTAAAGGAGATCAGGATGAAGTTCTCGACTGTTGTTAAGCTTTTATTGGCGATGCTCTTCGTTTCTTTTTCAAGTAGGCAGGCTTTGTCCGGAATGGTCCCCATCACGGTAGCCTTCGATAACATCACGAAAGTCGAACAAAGGCACAACCCGGGCGTGGATCCGAATTATATTGAGTTAATTGTCGAGGGGAAATCCGCCGGGAAGGGAGTGGGAGCTTCCATTTCCATCAAAAATCCCAATGCCGGTGCCCAAGGTATTTTCCAATCCTGCCAAAGGGACGCCATGCTGGCTTTTCATTATCCCGATAAATATAAATTCGAAATCGCTTCGGAGAATCCATTAAGTGATGGCTGGCTTAAGGTCTACGTGGGGCCTGCGGATAGTGATTATGTTTTTTGCTCCTTGAACGCCAAGGCCGTTTCGCTTCCCGTTCCGGTGACTCAATCCATCGGCAATGTGCAGATTTCTAACTAGGGGTTTGTTTGCGCGGCATGATAATCGGATGCTGAATTTCCCAAAATTTTGTTTTGTAGGGACTTGCTTCTAATTCGCGCTGTTTATATCATATTCCCATTGCGTTGCTTCGGCATTTTCGGGAATCCTGCCTTAGTTTGGCTTACAATAAATTTGCCGGCGTGTTGCAATAGAACTCCGGGGCAATCCTGAACAAAATAAAGAATGAAACTCTCCCAGCCAGGGAGCTGTCATTTTTCACCGGGATTTTTTTCCCGATGCTGAAGGGCCTTCTGAAATGCGGATACTTCAGTCTTGAGACGGAAGGCCTTGAGAATATCCCGCGCCGGGGACGGACCGTCTTCGTGTGCAACCATTCGGGATGGTTCACCCTGGATACCTTCTTCGTTGGCATGGTGATGATGGAGAAGGCCGGCGTCGACTTGCAGAAGATGCCTTATGGCATCGCTCTCGATGTGCTTTGTCGTGTCCCCATTTTGAAAGACTTATTCAGTTTGAAGCATAGCTTCATTCCTTCTTCCTGGCTGAAGTCTCCCGGGACCATGCCTTCCGGGGTTCAATCGATTGGAGTGTACCCCGAGGGATCCGAGGGGAACTGCAAGCCGTTTTGGCAGGCCTATCGGATGAAACCTTGGAAGACGGGCTTCGTGCGGTTCGCCCTCGAGCGCCGCGCCAAAATCGTCCCCATCGTGATCGTCGGAGGAGAGGAGACCTTTCCTTCCCTTTGGGTGACGGAAAAACTCCGGGCCCTCCTCGGATCGAAGTTCCCCATTCCGGCAGTGCCCTTCCCGCTGCCAGCTAAATGGAAGGTCGCCTTCATGAAGCCCATCGATCTTGCCAAGTACCCGAAAAAAACCTCCGAAGACCGCGACGCTTGCCGTCAGATCGCCCAAGAAATCCAGTGGGAGGTGCAGGGTCACCTCGACCGGCAAACGAAAGACAGGTCGCTGGCGAAGCTCTCGAAGTTTGCGGGGAGAATGGGGTTGTGAGGACCTTATGTCGAAACCAACTATTTCGCCATTGGAGTCCGTCGTCGCCAGCCAAGTAGAAGCAATCCGTTCAATAGGCCCAAGCAAGCCCATATCGTCGACTGATTGGGTTGATCGCCGTATCCCAGCGAACAAAGGCCGCTACCGCCGCTAATCGCGGGCTGGCCGTTATTTCCGGTTGCAGGCATATCGGGTGCCTGGGCTTTAGGCGGGGTCGAGTCCGATGCAGGTGGTGGTTCCGCGGGAGCTTGGGCAGGGATTTCCGTCGGGCATTTTTCAATCTTGCATTGGGTCTTGGCTTCGATCATGGCGAGGCAGTCGCAGGCCGAAAGTTCGATCAACTTTGGCGGAGGGTCAAAACGCAGCGCGGTAAGGGCCTCGAGCACCGGGTAGCTGTCGTTGACTCGAGTGAACGCCGCGTCCCTGGTATCTTCGTTAATGTCGATGCGAACCGCCACAGCCCCCAAACGGGGCGCATCCGCAGGATCGATTTGGGTGCAGGCGAAGATATAATCGTTCAACTTCCCGTCATCGCCGCAATTATCCCGCTTGCAGAGCACGCCATCGACGATGCTGAGAACCTAGGGGCGCAAGATGATACCTCGCATCCACGTGTTGTCCATGTACTGACGGAGCAAAGCGGTCGATTCGGGAACATCGAAGCAAAAGTAGTTGATCGTCATCGGGCTGTAAAAATCCTTTCCCGGTTTAGAGATGATGAAGCGGACGAAGTTGGTCGAAGTCGTCGTTGCCACGCTCGGGATCTCGTCCGAAAAAGTATTGAAATCGACCCCCATGTTCGCCACGCAAACGGGCGCCTTGGCGAAAGTCTTGGCGAAATAGATCAAGCATTGGCTCTTGGGCTGGCCGTCTGGAAGCAGGATTTTGCCGCCTTGGTCGCTGCCCATGACCTTGGTTCCTGGAGGGCAGGCATTCGAATTCGTCCCGAGCGTCGGCGTGCCGGTGCTGGGAATGGAAAACCCGCTTCCGCCGCTTCCGGCTGGCCCCGGAGGCCCGGGAGGGCCGGCGACGCCTGGAGGTCCTTGTGGGCCGGCGGGTCCCGTGGCGCCTGGAGGCCCCGGTGGTCCGGCAGGACCCTGAAGCATGCTTCCCCAGGGTGATGTTGTCGTCGAATTGCCGCCAGGCTTCGTACCGTTATCGCCGCGTGAGGTCGATCTGGAGTCTCTTGACGAGGGCGTATTTGGGGTTGAGGTATTCGAATTTGGCGGTGTGATGGCGTTACTTACGTCGTTGCCCGTCGGGCCGGTTGCCGCTGCGATTCTATTACATTCTAGATCGCAACCGGCGCTGAGCTTCCCGTTATTGATTCCGGCATCACACTGCTGCCGGGGGCGATGCCGCAATCCGCCGGACAAGAAACTTGGTCTGCCTTGTTCGCCACGTCGCAAGTCTCGCCCAACTCGGTGACGGCATTCCCGCAACCCGACGCGTCCAGCGGATGAGGGAGCTGCGAGCAAACTCGGATTCTGCTGCGATACATCGCCATCAATTCCGTGACATCCGGAGGCCCGCAACCCGGCCCGCGGGTTTTGCACTCAATTTTGGGAGGGTTGTCCTTGCTCAGGGTGCAACCCGAAGTTCGATAGCAGGAGAAGGTCTCGTTCATGCAGTACTGGACCGCGGTGGGACAGGATGGGAGTCCCATATTCTCTGCGGTTTTGGTGCAAAGTTCGAAGAGGTCTTTATAAAAGCGTGGGTAGGTGCCCTCGGCCGCCTCCAGTGCGGGGGGAGCGACGACTGGGGGCGGGGGAGGCGGAGGTGCCGGGACAAATCCATCGGGCGCCGGTTGGGCCGAAACAAGGGAGGACAGCGCCATACCGCTGACTAGAAAGACGGCTACTAGAGATCGAAAGAATGTTTCCCCCCAAGTGCGCATTTTCTTATCTTTTCGGATTTTAG
>JAIOPF010000080.1 GCA_021414045.1 Deltaproteobacteria bacterium
TTCGGTATCGGCTTCATCCTTGGACCGGCCTTTGGCGGCATGCTCTCCGTCTACGGCTATTCCGTCCCCATCCTCGCCGCGGCGGCCTTGGGCGCGCTCAACGTGGTCTATGCCTTGTTTCGCCTCGGCGAATCCCATTCGGAGAATCCGAAAGTCGAGAGGGCCACTCGCGCCTCCGTGCTGCGCATCCCCTTGGTTCGCAAGCTCTGCGCGATCAATTTTCTCTACACGTTGGGGGTCAATCAACTCGAATCGATCTTCGCCTTTTTCATGGCCGATCGATTCCACTACGATGCCCGTCACGTCGGCTACGTTTTGGCGCTGATGGCTCTCATCATGGTCGCCATCCAAGGCGGCATGATCAAACGATTGGCCTTGCTCTTCGGGGAAAAACGTCTCGTCACCGCCGGCAGCGCCCTGCTGGCCGTCGCATTTCTCTTGGTGCCGGAAAGTCCCAGCGTTTGGATCTTGTTGATCCCCTTGGCGGTCTCGGCGGTTGGACGAGGCATCAGCCAGCCCTCGCTGATGAGCTTGGTCTCACGGGGCGGAAATGAAGGCGACCATGGCACGATCATGGGAACCTTCCAAGCCGCGGCCTCTCTAGCTCGGGTGCTGGGACCTATCTTGGCCGGCTTGCTTTACGATCGCAGCCACGCCCTGCCCTTCTTCCTGGCCTTCGGGCTCTTGACGGTGGTGCTCTTGCTTAGCTTCGACATTCACGTCAAGGACGCCAGGCAAGCCATTCCCGGACAGCCACTCGAAGCGGCCTAATTCTCAGGCGAAATGATACAGCATGAAGTAAATCACCACGCCGGTGACGGAGACATACATCCAAATCGGCAGCGTGAAACGGGCGATCTTGCGATGAGATGCGATGCGATTCTTCCAGGCGAGATAGATCGTTCGGGTCGCCAAAAATGGCACCGTCGCCGCGAGCAAGGTATGAGTGAGGAGGATGCCTAGATAAAGCGTCTTCATCGGACCGCTGCCCGGATATCGATGGGTTCCGGTGAGATAAAAACGCGTCAGGTAGGAAATTAAAAATAGGATGGAAACCACGAAGGCCGAGCCCATGAAGGCTCGGTGACGAAAAATTTTCCCCGCCTTGACCGATCGCCAACCGAGAAACAGCAAGATCGCGGAAAGCCCGTTAAGAAATGCATTGAGCGATGCGAGCCTGTCTCCGATACTCATGATTTTCCCCCTTTCAGCAATCCTCGCAGGTCCGCGAGCAGTTTGCGCAATCCCGTTCCCTCGGAGGAGTAATAGCCGCGAATCCGGCCTTGGCCGTCGATGAGCATGAACTGCTCCCCGTGCACCACCTCCCAAATCTCGTCTTCGCTGGGCGTCTTTTCAGTCCCCGGGGCCGGCGTCGCGGCGGGAACCTTGCCCATGCTGATCTTGAATCCCTGGACCACCGTTTTCGTCACGTCCTGCAAGGGCCCGGTGAGAAACACCCAATATTTAAGGTTCGCGCCGTGGTCCTTGGAATACTCGGCGAGGCGCTCGGGGGTGTCGCGCTCGGGATCGACGCTGAAAGAGACCATGCGAACGGGAAAATCCTCCTTGCCGAAAGCCATCTCCTCGATGGACGACTGGACATTCTTCCTCATCCTCTCGGTCATCAAGGGGCAGGCGCCACCACAGGAAGTGAAGATGAAGTCGGCGACCCAGATCTTTCCCTTCATGTCGCCGTCAGTGAAGGGCTTGGCTTCCTGGTTGGTGAGAGTGAATTGGGGAATGCTGCCCAAGACCGGAAGCTCGCGGTTCTCGCAGGCGATCAGACCCAGCAGCATCAAGCAAATTCCGAGAACACGCTTCATAAGGCCCCTCCGTCGAAGAATAAAACCGAGAACAAGCCCGTCAGGTAAAACAAGGAAATCAAGAATAAGCGCTTCGCCCAAGCCTCGGTCAAGCCACGCTTAAACCCAAGAAGGGCGTAACCCAGAAAAGCCCCTCCCAAAAACAACGATGTGACCAAATAAAGCAAGCCCGCGACATGCAAGGGAATCAAAAGCAGGCTGACCGCGACGAGGGCGACGGTATTCATGACGATCTGCCAGAGGATCTCACTATCGCTCGCATCCAGGGTGTAAATGCGAATTCCCGCGCGGGCGTATTCTTCCTTGCGGAACAGCCCTATCGCTAGGAAATGCGGAATCTGCCAAAAAAAGATAATCGCGAAGAGCACCAGGGCGGGAAGGCCGATAGCCCCGGTCACCGCCGTCCAGCCCAGGAGAGGCGGCATCGCGCCGGGAACGGCGCCCACCAAGAGAGCCAGCGAGGACTTCCGTTTCAGGGGAGTGTAAAACAAGACATAACTCACGAGGGACAAGGCGCCCAAGGCTCCGGTCAGGGAATTCACGTAATACGTCAGCAGAGGAATCGAAACTCCGATCAATAGGCTCCCGAAACCCAAGACGAACTCGGGGCTGAGGCGCTTTCCGGGCAGCGGCCTATTCTGGGTGCGTTTCATCAAAAGATCGGAATCACGTTCGATGAACATGTTGAGCGCATTGGCTCCTCCCACCAAGAGCGCGATGCCGATCAAGGCGATGAGAATCACCCTCCAAGACGCGGAGCCCGGAGCCAAGTAGATACCCGCGCCAGCCGTGATCAAAGTGAGCAAGGTAATGCGCGGTTTCACCAAGGTGACCACATCGACCAAGGAATTTGTGGAAAGCTGTGCTTGCGCGTTCATGTTTCCTTAAATCGCCGTGGGGCGAAGATTCCCTCGAATCGTAGCCGGCGTTTCGGAAATCGTCGCCGCGCGGGAAGCTCGGACGACGAGATTCATCAGCAAATAAGTGACCAACAATAAAGCCCCGACTCCCAAGTGGGCCGTCACGGGAAAGAGGCCTAAGGCCGAATAGATGCTCCAAAGCCCCAAGGATACTTGGATGAGAACTAAAATCGGCGCCAATAAAGCCAAGCGCCGCAAGCAGGGGTTCTCGCGCCCTACCTGAGCGACGCGCCAAGAGGAGAGGAAAACCATCAAAGCCACGACGATCCCGCCCAACCGGTGCAGCATGTGCACCTGAAGGATGGGGGGAGCTCCCTCCGGCCACAGGCTGCCGCGACAAAATGGGATATCCATACACGCCAATCCGGCCCCAGTATGGCGGACCAAGGCCCCCAGGACGATTTGAAAATAAATCAGGACCAGGGTGGGCAAGACCCAACGCTTCAATTTTAGCAAAGATACCGGCGCTGCCTCGAATCGGGGTTGAAAAGTATTAAAGGCGATTCCGACCATGAGGCTTAAAAACAACATCGAAGTGGCGAGATGGGCCG
>JAIOPF010000081.1 GCA_021414045.1 Deltaproteobacteria bacterium
ACCCGCCGCCGCGCGCATCGCCTGCGTGATAAAGGCGATTCCTGGTGTCGGCAAGGGTCCTAAAAAAATCGCCTCGCCGCCCATGGAACAAATGCCCGAGGAAAGGGCGTTTTCGATCATATATCCCGAGAGCCGGGTGTCCTTGCCGATGACGATGCGATTCTTCCGGCTCTTCCCGAGGAAGAACCGCGCCAAGGCCCTGCCTAGCGCCAGGGCGGTCTCGGGATCCATCGGCGCCTGGTTGGCCAGCCCGCGAACCCCGTCGGTTCCAAAAATTTTACGTGTCATAGAGATTTCCATCCATGAGGGTGTTTCCTCGGTGCTTTTTTAGGAAACTGTTAGCGAAAAACCGGATTTTTGCAAGGTTTGTAAGAAGGCTCGGGTCGTTCCCACCTCGTGGACACGCAGGATGTCCGCGCCCTTCTGAATGGCGCGGGCTCCCACGGCGAGTCCAGCGGCGGTCAAATCCGAAGGGTTATCGCCGGCCAAATCTCGAAGCATCCGCTTTCGCGAAAGCCCGACCAGGATTGGCCCTCCCAATCCTTGCAAGACTTCAAGGCCTTGGAGCAGCTGCCAATTTTGCTCCGGAGTTTTAGCGAAGCCGAACCCCGGGTCGAAGCATAATTTCTCCGGAGAAATTCCACACTCCAGGGCGCGATCCCGGGACACTCGAAGCTCCTCCAAGACTTCCGCCGCGACGTTTTGATATTGAGCCCGCTTCATCATGTTTTCAGGCTCTCCCCTCATATGCATCAAAACGTATCCGCAGCGGTATTCCTCCGCCGCTTGCAACATCTCCGGATCACGCCCGCCCGAGACGTCGTTGACGATGGAGACTCCCGCGGCCAGAGCGCGGCGCGCCACCGAGGCATGCCGGGTATCGATGGAGACCGGAAGCGGATAGGAAGGCAAAAGATGTCGAAGTAGAGCCTCAAGCCGCCCCCATTCTTCTTCGGGGGCCACCGGGCTAGCGCCGGGACGGGTGGACTCCGCGCCGATGTCGAGAATATCCGCGCCTTCGGCGGCGATTTGCCGGGCGCGGGCTACGGCTAAATCCGGCTGTAGGTATAGGCCGCCGTCGGAAAAGGAATCCGGAGTAACGTTGAGGATCCCCATGACTAGGGGAGCTTCCAGAGAAAGGGAACGGTCGCGTATTTTCCAGGATTTGGCCGACAATTTACGCTTTGCTCGGATGCGCGGGCACATGGGGAGCTAGCGTTACCCCCTCTTTTCCGGGCATGCTCTGTGGCCTAGACCGGGCACCGATAGGCGCGGCGGGCTTGACGGGAGCCATTTTTTCGCCGCGAATCACCTGGTTAATTTCTTCGGCATTGAGGGTTTCGCGTTCGAGCAAGGCTTCGGCCAAGGCATGCAGTTCGACCAAATGGCCCTGCAGAAGCTCTTTGGACCGGTCGTAATTGCGCATCACGATCTCGCGGACTTCGTGGTCGATCTCAGCGGCGGTGCGTTCGCTGTAATCCTGGTGCTGGGCGAATTCGCGACCTAGGAAGATGGCTTCTTCCTTCTTGCCGAAAGTCAGGGGCCCGAGCTTCTCACTCATGCCCCATTCACAAACCATCTTTCGAGCCAACTCGGTGGCCTTTTCGATGTCGTTGCCGGCGCCTGTCGTCTTTTGAGTGAAGATCAATTCTTCCGCGAGCCGACCGCCCATCAGAATGGCGATCATATTTTCCGCGTATTCTTTGCTATGGGAATGTTTTTCCACCTCGGGAAGTTGCTGCGTCAACCCAAGAGCCATGCCGCGAGGAATGATCGTGACTTTATGCACGGACCTTCTTGTCGCGGCGGGCGGCATAGAGAGCGGCCTCGTTGACGAGATTCTCGAGGTCGGCGCCGCAGAAGCCAGGAGTGCCCCGAGCCAGGACCATCAAATCGACGTCGCGAGCCACCGGGACCTTGCGGGTGTGGATACGCAAAATTTGTTCACGGCCGGTCAGGTCGGGTCGAGGAACCACGATGCGACGATCGAAACGGCCGGGACGCAGCAAGGCCGGATCGAGAACGTCGGGACGGTTGGTCGCCGCGACTAAAATAACGCCTTCGTTCGATTCAAAACCATCCATCTCCACCAGAAGTTGGTTGAGGGTCTGTTCGCGTTCGTCGTGACCTCCGCCCAACCCGGCACCGCGATGGCGGCCGACGGCGTCGATTTCATCGATGAAGATGATACAAGGCGCGTGTTTTTTGCCTTGTTCAAACAGGTCGCGCACCCGGGAGGCTCCGACACCGACGAACATCTCGACGAAATCGCTGCCAGAAATGCTGAAGAAAGGCACGCCGGCTTCGCCCGCGATGGCGCGGGCCAACAAGGTTTTTCCAGTTCCCGGAGGGCCCATCAAGAGAACGCCCTTGGGGATACGCCCGCCGAGCTTAGTGAATTTTTTCGGATCCTTGAGGAAGTCGATGATCTCTTCAACTTCGTCCTTGGCCTCTTCCACTCCGGCAACGTCCTCAAAAGTGACCCGTTTGGAAGATTCGTTCATCAAGCGGGCCCGGCTCTTGCCGAAGCTAAGGGCCTTGCCTCCGCCAATCTGAATTTGGCGCATGAAGAAAAAGAAGAAGCCGAACAGCAGGAGCATCGGCATCCAGGAAATGAGGATCTGCTGCCACATCGGGGTTTCTTTGGGTTTCTCGTAGCGGATTTGAGCGTCGGATTTGGCGAGGATCTCAAAAGCCTTGTCGCTGCTTACCGGCCCCAGGGTTTCGAAGAAGCTACCGTCTTTATAGCTGTCTTTGAATTTTCCTTGGTACTCATCTTCTCGGATAACGACCGATTCGACCTGCTTTTGCTCGACCGCGCTGATAAATTCGCTAAAACTGTCTTTATTTCGCAGGGTTGGCTTGGCATTGAAAAAATGAAGGATGGAGATCGAAAGAAGAATGATCACAATCCAAAGAGC